>JBARNL010000473.1:0-5198 GCA_049802955.1 Candidatus Angelobacter sp. | reverse complement strand
GTTGTTGGGCGTGAAATCGAATTTCCCAGTGCAGATCGCCTGGTGAAAGCGATCTTCCGCAGCCACAATGTGCCACGCCAGTTCCAGCGCGCTCTTGGCCACCGGCTCCGGACGATAGTCGCCTTTATCCAGCGGTATGGCTTCAATCACCCGCTTGGTGGTTTCGTGTTCCGTCTTGATGATGGGCAGTGTGAGTGCGAGCAAAAACTTGGCTTGATCGGAATTCATCTGTGCAGACATGGCTGGTGTTCCTTTCGTTGGGATAAGGAAATATTCTACCAGCGGCTGCGATGCGAAGGGTTGCTCTCCGGCCTGCGATCATCCGCGCTCATCCCGAGAAAATCCACGGTTGTTCTTGCTTCCTCTTTCGCTTCTCAGCTCCTCTGCTCCTCTCTGTTTCAAGCTTTTGGTTTTCAATTTTGGCAATTTCTCCGGGTTTTTCCTCCTTTGACCCGAAGTTTACCCAAACCTTGGGAGTATCGTTACGTCTAATCCGGGAGGGAATCTCTTCAAGGCGGATCAAATAAGGAGCAATCCAGGATGAAACAGTCTTCGCTCGCGGTAATTGCCGTCACTCTGCTTGCTGCCATCGGAATCAATCTTCACAGTCTGGCTCAAACGCAGAATCAAGTTCCGGGTCCGGCGCGCTCTCGGTCTGAAGAGATGTTGGATAGGTGGAACGACATTGGCAACAAGCTCGTCGCAATGGCAAAGGATTTTCCCGACGACAAATACGATTTCAAGGTGCAAAAAGACCAGCGCACCTTCGCCCTGAATCTTCTCCACGCCGCCGCGCTGGATTTTATTTTGATACGCAGGATTTCCGGATCAAACGTCGGGCCTGACTTCGGCCAGGGCGACAATCCCACGCGTGACCAGTTCAAGACCAAGGCCGACGTGGTGAAATTCGTAGAGGAGGCCGTTGCTGACGGAGCGCAAGTGATCCAACAGCAGGGCGACGCGGGGCTGGACAAGACAACAAAATTTTTTGGGAACCGTATGTCCCACAACTCGAACATTTGGACCTTCGCCATCGAGCATAGCGGTGAACACTATGGCCAGCTAGTGGTCTACTACCGTGCAAACAACCTGGTGCCGCCGGATTCGCGCCGCTAAAAGTTCTTGAACTTCAACACTGGACTCGTCCGAAGGCCGAAATACGGGAGAGACGAGACCTTCATTACTTTTTGATACTGCTTACTTGGAGATCTTGGAAAATTCCCGCCCGGGTTTGGCCAAGCGTGGGAGATCTCCAGCGGCCCCGCGCTTCACCGGGCCGCGAAAGCGTGTGCCGTGCTTTCCTCCGCTCCCTCTGTTCCTCTGTGTTTCAAGGTGTTGGTGTTGGTTTCGATTTTGGCAATTCCGGCGATTTTGGCGATTTTGGCAATCTCTCTAGCCTCAATCTCGCCTATCCAGCGTCTTGTACTGGATCGTCTCCGCTCACCGGCGGCAAAGTGATTGAGCTGGATTTCGCTCGTCCGCACCGCGTATGCGAAGCCGCCGGTCTGCTGCAACGCGGTAAATGCCAGGTACAGTGCCTTAAGCGCCGCTACCGACTCCGCCGACTGAGTGCGGCGGCAACCCATGGTAAACGGCAGACTATCCCCACACATTTCCAGGATTCATCGATGCGGAGGCCAATCTGTCCCCAAGCGGACCCGACAGGCTGAAAGAAAAGTTACGGGGTTGAATTGTTAAACAATCCAACCCCGAATTGGGGCAGCTAATGTATAAGTGCAGCCTTGGCGCAGCAAAAATATAGCTCGCGCACGAATGATTTTAGTGATTTCTTGAATGAAAGGAGGCCGGCTGCCCCCCAACCATGGGGACACACATGCCCCTTGGGCTTGCCTGGACTTTGGCTTGCCTGGACTTTGGCTTGCCTGGACTTTGGCTTGCCTGGACTTTGGCTTGCCTGGACTTTGGCTTGCCTGGACTTTGGCTTGCCTGGACTTTGGCTTGCCTGCACTCGCCCTTGGCTGTTCCTGCGCTTGCCTTGCGGCCTTGATGGGGATCCTGCTGTTTGTTATATTTTCGCCGTAAAATCGACCCGGCCTAGATCACCAACAGGAGTTTTGCAAGTAAGTTTTTGCGAGTAAATAGAATGGCAGAGCGGACTCTGCCTTTGAGAGTTTTGCTTTGGGGAAACAGCCTCTACTTGGGCGGAGGCACAAATTCCTTGGGCAGCTGCGCTCCCGCGCCAAAGAAATATTGCTGCATCTGCTCCACCAGGAATTGCTGTGCTTCGGGCTTCCATGGCTGCAAGCGGTATTCATTGAGCAGCATCTTGGAGTGCTCGGCCCACATCTTCCACGCCTCGGCGCTCACGGTTTCATATATCTTCTGCCCCAGTTCGGTATCGAACGGGGGTTCGTCCAGGCCGGGAAGTTCACGCCCAAGCTTTGCGCATTTGACCATACGAGGCATAGGGATATTGTAACAAGAGGCAAAAGAATGAAAAGGCACGAGCGGGCTTATTTCTCACAGCGTGCTCACTTCTCGTTCTGGTGAGTCAGGCGCGCGCTGGAATGGAAATGTTCGCCAGCGATCAAGTTTACTTCCCCATTAACCCATTGATCTCCTCATATGGCACTGCGCCTTCGGTGAGCGACTTGAATGTGCCGGATGTTCTGGCTTCGTCGGCGATGCGGCGCAACAGGCCCATGGTTGCGCGATGCGGGCCGGAGCCGTAGCTCACGCGCTTGACTCCCAGCTTGGCCAGTTCGGGGATCGAAGGGACACCCGCCCCAGCCAGAATATTGATCGCGGGCCCCTGACGTTCGTCGCGAATATGATCGTCGCGAATATGATCGTCGCCAAGATGAACGCTGCGCAGATGATCGATGACCGTCTTGATGTGGTCAGGGTTGCGCAGGCCGGGAATAAAGATGCAGTCTGCGCCGGCCTGAAGATATGCTTTGCCCCGCTCCAGCGTGTTACGCATCGCTTCCGCTGATTCAACGCCGGCTTGCCAGTAGGCGTCCGTGCGGGCGTTGATAACCAGGTGAATTCCCGCAGCCTGAGCGGCGCGCCGGGCGGCTTGGATACGCGCGATTTGTTCCGGCAAGGGAAATAGCGGGTTGCCATGCCGAATGTTTGCGTCGGCTTGGGCGGGCATTACGTCTTCAAGGTTCACGCCCACTGCGCCCGCCTGGATGATCTGCGTGATTGATGCTTCCAGCGCTGTAACGTCGGCGGCAAAGCCGGACTCTATATCTGCGGTGACCGGCGTCTTGACGGCGCGGCAGATTCGGGCGACAGCCTCAAGCATCTCCGCCCAGGGAAGGTATTGTCCGTCTGGGAAGCCGAGGGCATTGGCCATTGCGGCGCTGCTGGTGGCGATGGCGGGCAGTCCGCAATGCTCCACCATGGCCGCGCTGGCGGCGTCCCAGGCATTGATCAGGACCAGAGGTTGGGAGGCGTGATGCAGCTCAAGCAGGCGCGCAGCTTTTTGTGCGGGCGTGATTGCGGCAGAAATGCCAGGCGCAGAGGACTGGGAACCGGGAGTATGGGGTTCAGGAGACATAGCTTAGGAATGATAGCGGAATGGCTGGCAGGATTTCTTGTTGTCGAAAGATCTGCGGAGATGTTTTTTTCGATCCGCAGATAACGCCTTTGATTCGCTGGAAAGGCAACATATGAAAAACAGATATAATGAACACGCATCTATGAATACGCTGGGAAACAGGACTTGGGCGATTCAATAGATGCGGGATCGCCAGGCGCGGTACTGCAAGCCGCTGGCTGAAGCCCCTTGAGTGTGCATCACGTCGAGTAAGCCCACATTTTTCGCAATAATCCCTTTGGAGCAAAGATGAAAACCTTATCGCTTGAGCAGGAGCTGAACCCCTGGGAGGCACAGGCAGCCCGCTTTGATTTTGCCGCACAGAAACTTAACTTGGATGACGGATTGTGGAAGATCCTGCGCTATCCGCAGCGTGAAATCATCGTGCATATTCCCGTCGCCATGGATAATGGCACGCTGGAAGTTTTTACCGGCTTCCGTGTCCAGCACTCAATTGCCCGTGGGCCCGCCAAAGGCGGCGTGCGTTACTCGCCCGATGTGACGCTGGATGAAGTGCGCGCCCTGGCCAGTTGGATGACCTGGAAATGCGCGGTCGTCAATATTCCTTTTGGCGGCGCCAAAGGCGGAATTATTGTCGACCCCAAAAAGATGAGCCAGTCCGAGCTTGAGAAAATGACTCGCCGTTACACCGCCGAGCTGATTGAATTTCTTGGTCCGGAAAAAGATGTTCCCGCTCCTGACGTCAACACCAACGAACAAACCATGGCCTGGATGATGGATACCTACTCCATGCACATGCGCCAGACCGTTACGGCGGTTGTAACTGGAAAACCTATCAACATTGGTGGATCGCGTGGCCGCCGCGAAGCTACTGGGCGCGGCGTGATGATCAACTGCGATGAAGCGCTCCGGAAATTTGAAATGAGCCGCGAATCCACGCGCGTAATTATTCAGGGCTTTGGCAACGTGGGCTCCAACGCGGCCAAGCTCATGCAGGATGCAGGCTACAAGATCGTGGGCATTGCGGAGTACGATGGCGGTTTGTTCAACCGTACTGGCATCAACATTGACAGTCTGCTGCAGCATCGTGACCGCAACAAGACGATTGTCGGCTTCCCTGGAGCCGATGCTGCCGATCCCCATGAACTCCTGCTTGCAGAGTGTGAAATCCTGATTCCCGCGGCCACGGAAAACGTGATTACCAGCCAGAACGCGGCAGGTATCAGGGCAAAGATTATCTGCGAAGGCGCAAATGGTCCTACCACGGCGGCCGCAGATGAAATTCTGGCCGATAAAAAAGTCTTCGTGATTCCAGACATTCTTGCCAACGCCGGCGGCGTTACCGCGTCCTATTTCGAGTGGGTGCAGGACCGCCAGGGCTATTTCTGGAAGGAATCCGCCGTGAATGAGCAGCTTGAATTTATCCTGCGCGAGGCGTTTGAGGACGTGGTGCATTTCTCGGACACGCACGGCGTCAACAACCGGATCGCGGCTTACATGCTGGCCATCAGCCGGGTGGCGCATACCATCAAGCTGCGCGGAATCTACGCATAAGGCATCATAGGATACAAAGACCGCCTGCCGTCCAGCAGGCGGTCTTGCTTTTTTTGAATCGTGAGTGCTTGGGTCGCCGATAGCAGATCTTTAACTGTACGGTGCTGTCTCGCTACGG
>JBARNL010000472.1:0-2796 GCA_049802955.1 Candidatus Angelobacter sp. | reverse complement strand
GATTGCGGTCGTAAAGCGGGAACCAGCTTGACTGTACCTGCACCATGATGCGGTGTCCAGGAAGAAAGACGTGGTTTGTCGTCGGCAACTCAAAGCGATAGACCAGCGGAGTATCAGCCTTGATTGGCTTCGGCGTCTCCAGGCTTTCGCGATAGCGTCCGCGGAAGATGTCCATGCACACCGCCAACTGGTAGCCGCCCATCTGCTCCTGTCCCGCAACTTCGTCGGGATACACATCAATAAGTTTCACTACCCAGTCAGAATCGGTGCCGCTGGTTGAAGCCACCAGGTTCGCCACAGGCTGCCCGCTGATTTTTACCGGCCCGGTGAGCACGTCAGAGGTAAACGCCAATACGTCAGTCCGGCCAGAAGCTTCGCGCTGGTCATCGACCAGCCACAGCGGCCACGTCAGGCCTTTTTCAATGTCATAGCCCACGGGGCGAGTCGGCCGCGCGCGAAACGGCACCGGCTTGGCCGGATCGGAAATATATTGGTCAAAGGCCGGGAGATCGCCCTGCGTGGGAGCATTGAAGCTGAGCTTAAACCCCTCACGAAGATAGAGCGATGTGGGCTTCGGCGCGCATCCGCTCTCGCATCCTGACGGCCATGAGTTGAGCCGGCGCCAAGTATTGGTTCCGGTTTCAAACGCTGAAACTGGCGGCACATTAGCCTTCGGCGCATCATCTTTCAGGTAATGGTCCAGAAACGGACGCAGGATCTGCTGCCGGAAATACAATCCTGTATCGCTGTTGAACTTCAACGCGCCCAGCGTGCTTCCGTCGCCGATCTCCTGTCCGTGGTGCCATGGGCCGATCACCAGAAAGACTTTGTCGTTGTCCTTATCTTTGGGCTTGATCGCCTTGTAGACGGCCATCGCACCGTAAATATCTTCCTGGTCCCACAGGCTGTCCACCAGCATCACCGGAACTTTCAGCGGCTGTGCGGCAAGAATCTTGTCCACGGCCTGATCACGCCAGAAAGCGTCATAGCTGGGATGCTCCAGCATCTTGCGCCAGAATCCGATCTGCTCCAACCCGTGTACCTTGCCTAACTCACCCGCTGACCCTTCCATGTAAAGATCGTAGTCATCGAAATGGTCGGTCCACCACTTGGCTTCATTCTTGCGTGTGGCCACCTGTTCGAAAATATAAGGCATGTTCTGCTCGCGAAAAGCGCCATTGTGGAACCAGTCGTCGCCGCGCCAGCCATCCACCATAGGATTCATGGGCACAGAAACTTTCAGCGCCGGATGCGGATTCACCAGCGCCATCAGCGGCAGAAATCCATCATAAGAAATTCCCAGGATTCCCACCTTGCCGTTGCATTCAGGCACGTTCTTCACCAGCCAGTCAATCGTGTCGTAAGTATCGGTTGAGTGGTCCACCGGCGTGGGGTTCAGCGGCCCATGCAGCGGACGGTTCATCACGTAGTCGCCTTCAGAACCGTACTTGCCGCGCACATCCTGCACCACGCGAATGTAACCGCCTTCCACGATCACCTCAGTCGCATTGTCATAACCCCAGAGCGTCGGCCCCAGATGCGAACTGGCGGCGTGGGTGGTGAGTTCGTCCGCGCTGTAGGGCGTGCGCGTCAGCATGATTGGCGCATGCTTGGCCTTGGTGGCACTGCGCGGCACCAGGATTACCGTGTGCAACTTCACGCCATCGCGCATCGGGATCATGACCTCGCGCCGCTCATAATCAAAAGTCGCGGTGGCGGGTTTCAGGGTACTAGGCGTCTCGCTTGGATAGTTAGGATATTTGGGCGGTGTGCTTGGTTCGTTCTGAGCGTGAGACGGCACGCAGGCGAGGATCAGGAATGCTACAACGAGCAATGTTGAGGTGCTTACGCGGTTCATCACTGTCATGGTGCCGTGATTATAGACGTTTTTCTGCAATCTTTAAGCCAGCCGAGAAATCGACCCAGGACGATTTGCACGCGCATTAAGGTGGCGTCCCGCATTTAATAATCGGCTCGTCGTTTCCGAATCGCGACAATTTATGTGCAGTCCACAGGCTGAGAGCGCGAACATCCATCAAGATTTGATATCCCGGACATAGCGCGCCATGCGGCCTTCAGGCTCGTCAAACAAGCCATGAAAAGTGAAGCCAGCTTTTTCAGCCAGCTTGAGAGATGCATGATTCTCAGGCGAGATTCTGAGGACGATCTGACGAACTTCTGTTGCCGTTCGCAAATATTTATCCATCAGGCGTATAGCTCGTAAGGCCACGCCTTGTCGTCTCCACTTCGGAAAGACGCCATATGAAACATTGACCTGACCGGGTTCGACAAGGCTCGCCAGATTCACTTCGATGAAGCCGATCAATCGATTGCTCGCACAGTCGAATACGCCAAAAGCTCGTCGGGGGCCGCCACTTCGCCAGCTCTCCTGGTTGTTTTGGATGAACGCTTCCACGGTGGCGAGCGTGCCTCGTCCGCCGCTTACCCACTTTGCCATCTCTGCGTCTTCACCAGCGAGGTGGTCGGCGGCATCCTCGGCCGTCAAAGGTCGCAGGAAGATTACGCCATCCGTTAATCCAGGGGTGTTCAGCAAATTCATTCTCGGCCAATCTTCTCACTCGTAGCAGCCAAAAGGCCGCGCACAACTTATATTCTGGAGCCGGAAAGCGCACGGTTGATTTACACTTATGCACTGATCCATTATCAAACCTTGCGAGCATGGCGGGTAGTGATCTTTCGCTGCGCTTCGGGATGAAAAACATGCCCTGCTACCTCCTCAAAACCGAACCCACCGTTTACGGCTTTGCCGATCTGCAAAAAGAGCAATCCACTATC
>JBARNL010000471.1:0-1516 GCA_049802955.1 Candidatus Angelobacter sp. | reverse complement strand
GTACAGAGGCATCATGATTCTTCGCATAGACCCTGAGTCGCCGGCGCCGGTCTACCGGCAAATAGTCGACGGATTACGAGTGGCGCTGGTCAATGGTGAGCTCGCTCCGGGTGATTCGTTACCTGCTGTGCGCCGGCTAGCGCTGGATATCGGTGTTCATTTCAATACGGTGGCCCAGGCATATCGCGAACTGGGGCGGGAGGGATGGTTGCGCATCAGTGCCCGTGGAGGTACGCAGGTTAAAGAGCGCTCGACGCCGATCGCGTCTAAACCGGAAG
Organism: Candidatus Angelobacter sp.; assembly: GCA_049802955.1. Classification (GTDB taxonomy): domain Bacteria; phylum Acidobacteriota; class Terriglobia; order Terriglobales; family Acidobacteriaceae; genus Angelobacter. The sequence continues at coordinate 1,238 of JBARNL010000471.1, read as the reverse complement.
CCGCTACCTATCGACGCCGCATCGAGGAACTCATCGCGCAGATTCAAGCGAGCGGAGCGACTCCTTCGTCTCTGGCGCGAGAGTTACGGCGTATCGCAAAGGCTCTGGAGGGCTCTTGAGCCATGAACACACCTACCCTCCTGGTTCTCATGGGCCTTTTCGCGATCAGCGCACTAGTAACGAACCCGCTACTGCAACCGGACGATCGGGCCGAATCGGGCCCGATCAGCCTCTCAAAAGCAGGCCTGCAAGCCCCGGGATGACCGTGCCGAGCTGCCCGGACTGGCCGTACTGCTGATTCACTACACGTTGGAGTCGGGGAAGGACGCTTTGCGGCGGTTCATGTAGTCCAGCAACGCCTCGTCGACTGCTGGATCCATCGGCGGCGCCTCGTATTCCGCGAGCTGTTTCTTCCACAGCGTGTTGGCACGCTTCGCCATGTCGCTGCCACCTTCCGCTTCCCACTGCTCGTAACTGTTGTTGTCTGCCAGGGGTGAGCGATAGAACGCGGTCTGAAAGTTAGCCTGTGTGTGGGCGCAGCCCAGGAAGTGCTTGCCGGGGCCGACTTCCCTGATCGCATCGAGTGCCTGACCGTTCTCGGACAGGTCCACGCCCGCGAGCAGCGTGTGCATCATTCCTGCCTGGTCCGCATCCATGACGAACTTCTCGTAGCCCATCGAAAGACCGCCCTCGAGCCAGCCTGCCGTGTGCAGCACGAAGTTCACGCCGCCCAGACACGTTGGGATGAGGGTGTTGGCGGATTCGAAGGCTGCCTGAGCATCGGCGATCTTGGAGGCACAAAGTGCTCCGCCGGAGCGGAAGGGAACACCGAGCCGCCGCGCTAACGCCGCCATCACGTACAGAACGAGCGCAGGTTCCGGTGTACCGAAGGTCGGAGCTCCCGACTGCATGGACAAAGAGGAGGCAAAGCTTCCTAGTACCACCGGAGCGCCGGGATTCACGAGCTGTGCCAACGTCATTCCGGCGAGCGATTCCGCAAGAGTCTGGGACACCGTGCCCGCAACGGTGACGGGAGACATCGCGCCCGCAAGAATGAACGGCGTGACGATGGTCGCCTGGTTCGCCCTCGCATAGGTCTTGAGCGCCCCCAGCATCGTCGCATCCCAGGTCAGCGGGGAATTTGCGTTGATCAGGCTGATGATGCAGGTCCTGGGTTTGCCGGTCGGAGGATCCAGGTACTCGTCCCCGAACAGGATCTTCGTCATCTCCACCGTGTC
>JBARNL010000470.1:0-5095 GCA_049802955.1 Candidatus Angelobacter sp. | reverse complement strand
GAGTCCGGAGGAAAAAGACCGCATCGAAATGGTGATTACTTGTACGGAATCGGCCTTCGATTTTGGCAAGTCGATGAGCACCTACTTTCACAGACACCTGGGCTTGAATCGCAATTGCCGCCTGTTTGAGCTGAAAAATGCCTGTTATTCGGGCGTTGCCGGTTTTCAGATGGCTGTGAATTTCATCCTGTCGCAGGCTTCGCCCGGAGCCAAAGTATTGGTGATCGCAACCGATATTTCGCGTTTCATGACTGTGGAGGGTGGAGAAGCTCTGACGGAAGACTGGTCATTTTTTGAGCCGAGCGCCGGCGCAGGTGCGGTCGCCATGATTATCAGCGAACAGCCTTATGTATTCCAGGTGGATGTTGGAGCCAGCGGCTACTACGGCTATGAAGTGATGGATACTTGCCGCCCTGTGCCGGACAGCGAAGCAGGCGACGCTGATCTGTCACTGCTTTCCTATCTTGATTGCTGCCAGCAATCGTTTCTGGAATACAAAAAGCGCGTGGAAGACGCCGACTTCGCTGCGACATTTGCCTATATCGCGATGCATACACCTTTCGGAGGCATGATTAAGGGCGCGCATCGCGACATGATGCGCAAGATGGCCAAGGCAAAGCCGGCGGATATTGAAGCAGATTTTGAGCGGCGAGTCGTTCCCGGTCTCACTTATTGTCAGCGCGTGGGAAATATTATGGGCGCAACCACGATGCTTTCACTGCTGAGTACTGTCGCGCATGGTAACTTCCAGTCGCCTCAGCGTATTGGGGTGTTTTCTTACGGATCCGGTTGCTGTTCAGAGTTCTTTAGCGGCGTGGTTACAGAAGAAGGACAGGAACGTGTGCGCGCGTTGCGAATCAAGGATCAATTGGACAGAAGGTATGAATTGTCGATGGAGCAATATGACCGCTTGCTCGTGAGCAACAATGCGGTAAAGTTCGGCACCCGCAATGTGGTGCTAGATACCGAGTTTATTCCGCAGGCAAGAGTAGCTCAAGGCAAAGAGACTCTATTTTTAACGGGGATAAAAGAATTCCAGCGCCAATATGCTCCGCTTGCCTGACCGCACACCTGAAAATGGAGTATCCAATGTCACAAGCAACTACAAGTGCAGTGGTATTGCCGATTGAAGGCCGTCAGCAGGTTTGGACCGCGGTTGAAGCGCTATCAGTTCCATGGACCCTCTGGCTGACTGTATCAGGCGTCGCCGTCATCATGCTGGGAGGAATCTGGGATTTTGCCTGGCATATGTCGATTGGAAGGGACAGTTTGTGGGTGCCACCGCACGTTACTGTCCAGCTCGGTGCGATCCTGGTTGCAATTACCTGTGTTGCTGTCATCCTCGCCACAACGGTTGACAACAGCTCACCGGCGCGGGATACCTCGATTGCGATTCTGGGCGTTCGTGCGCCGGCAGGTGCGTTCATTGCACTCTGGGGCAGCGTCGCGATGTTTGCTTCAGAACCATTTGATAACTGGTGGCACAATGCATTCGGGCTGGATGTAAAGTTGATTACTCCACCCCATTCCTTGCTGTTTCTTGGCTCTTTTGCCGTTAAGATCGGCGCCATGGCCTGGATTGGCAGCACGATGGGCCGCTCTACAGACGCGCTAAGGGAACGCCTAAGCTGGTTGTTTTTGTTTGTCGGCGCAGTGGGCGTGATGCAGTTCTCAAACGCTATCGTGGGATCCACACGCGCAGCCAACATGCACACGGCTGCCTGTTATCTTGTAACCGGATTTTTTGTCCCTCCAATTCTGGTTGCCGGTGGCTGGGGTGCAGTGCACAAGTGGGGATGCACGATCGCAGCTGCGATTTACACCTTTATGGGTCTTGGATTCGAATGGCTCTTGCCGCTCATCCCTGCTCAACCAAAACTCGGGCCCGTGTATCACACCGTAACCCATCTGATTCCGATGAGGTTTCCGTTGTTGCTGATTATTCCGGCAATTGTTGTAGACCTGTTGCTGCAACACAGGCAGACGCAGTCCGCGTGGACCAAGGCTGCTTATGTTGGCCCTGCTTTTCTGCTCAGCTTTCTGGCTGTTCAGTGGCCCTTCGCCAATTTTCTTCTGTCGCCGGCCTCGCGAAACTGGATTTTCGGAACCGCTTACTTTGCTTATTCCGATCCGGCAGGCATCCTGTTCGACCCTTATAAGTTTGAACCGGCAGGGAAAGCATTTCTACCGATGATTGCAATCGCTTTTTTAATCTCGATCGTGGCTACCCGCCTGGGACTGGGGTTGGGGAATTGGATGCGGCGAGTCCAAAGATAATAAGCAGTCATTTGGAACTCTGATTTGGAGGTACAACCTGCGATGCGAAAGCTATTGAAGATTCTCCTCATTTTGCTTGGCAGCAGTCTCGCCTATGCACATGTGGGCAGCGCGAATGTTTACTTTGAGGGTGATGCTGGTCCTTACCATCTTTTTGTAGATGTACGCCTGCCCCAGGTGATCCCCGGCGTAGCTGAGATACATGTGCGCAGTGCTTCGCCGGAAGTACAAAGCGTCCAGGTGATGCCCCTGCGCCTGACTGGGCTCGGGTCAAAGTTGCCGCCAGCTCCTGATACTGCAAAGCGATCTAAAGATGATCCGCAGTTTTTTGTGGGCGAATTGTGGCTGCTGGAATTCGGCGCCATGCAGGTACGCATCAATGTCGATGGCACCAAGGGTAAGGCAGAACTTTCAATACCAGTAGCTTCTTTCGCAAGGCAGTCACTTCCCATGGGGCGAGGATTACGCGGAATGCTGTTGTCTTTCCTTTTCTTGTTAGTAGTGGGTGGAATTCTCATCGCCGGAGTTGTGGTTCGGGATAGCACCGTTGCTCCGGGGAAAACCCCGACTTCCTCCAACAGGCGGCGTGCGTGGATTGCTGTGGGCGTTACATCAGTTTTAGTTGTGCTGGTCGTGTACCGCGGACGGGCTTCGATGAATGTGGAAGCAGATACGTATGAACGCAATATCGATCTGCTGAAGCCGCCCCGCGCTGAGGCAACACTCGTTGATGGCAACCGCCTGCTGGTCAGGCCGGCCGCTCCCCTCAAGGTTCCTGTCGCAGGGCAAGGAGCAACGTCCAGCGAAATCAAAATGGCTGAAGTAATTCCGGATCATGGTCACCTTATGCACCTGTTTTTGATTGGAACACCAGGCATGGAGAAGATGTGGCATCTTCATCCAGAGCGCACCGGCGATGGCGGATTCTCTGAGAGACTTCCAGCAATGCCGGCCGGCGAGTATCAGGTCTTCGCGGATATCGTTGACAAGAATGGTTTTCCTTGGACGCTTGTTGGAAAGGTGCAATTACCGCAGATCACCGGCACAGTCGCTACGGATGATGATTCCAATTGGGAAGGTACCCGGATGGCGGCTCCATTTCCCGAAAGCGCCGAAGCCCCGCTTCCCAACGGTGCCCGCATGGTATGGGAACGCGAGGTTGCGTCAATGAAAGCAAACGTGCCTGCCCGCTTCAACTTTCGCGTGGAAGAAAAAGATGGCTCGCCCGCGCACGACATGGAACCTTACATGGGCATGGCGGCGCACGCACAGATAGTCTCTTCAGATCTGAGCGTCTTTGCTCACATTCACCCCTCGGGTTCAATCTCCATGGCAGCTTTGGATTTGGCCCATGAGGGGATGGAATCTTCGGCTGGCATGGCAATGCCGATGGAGAACGCTCCCCACACTTTGATGCCTGCACGAGTCAGTTTTTTTTATGGATTTCCTCATCCCGGCGAGTACCGCATCTTTGTTCAGATCAAACGGTCTGTTCAGGTGCAAACCGCAGCCTTCGACGCTCACGTCGAATAGAGCATATTCAGCGATGGTGCGATGATGTTATTGAGCTGCAAGATAACGATTTAAGAACTTGCTGGCAGCTCAAGCGATGTTCTTCACGGCGCTTTCGTCTGATTGCAACCATTCCGCCGGGATCGTGCGCTGCTTTTCTAATTGATAGAACCGGTTCCAATCCAGACTGGCTCCTTCCATCCAAAGCTGTCCTAATGCTCCGAGCATATATTGCATATCCGGTTGTGGTTGGTTGGCGGGAGGCAAGGATGACAGGACTGACAGCCGAGGAGGACGAGCGGAGTGCTGAGAAATCAGCGAACTGAGTGCTTTGCCGGGTCCAACTTCAAGCAGGACCCATTCCGGGTCTTTCAGTAACTCTGCAGCTCCGTCAGAAAAGCGGACGGTCTGGCGCAAATGCCTGACCCAATAGTCAGGATCGGTGATCTCCTGACCGCGAATCCACTGGCCGGTTACGTTTGAAAGATACGGCATCCCGGGAGCCTGCAAAGGCACTTCAAGTACTACATTCCTGAAATCTTCAAGGATGGGTTCCACAGCGGACGAATGGCCCGCGCCCGCAACCCGCAATCGCCGGGTCATGACTTCTCGATTGTTGAGCTCCGCTTCCAGCAGCGCAATCTTGTGCTTTGAACCGGAGACTACGCAGGACGACGGAGTGTTGATCACACCAATTTCCAGCCCGCCTATCTCATCGAGCAACGGCTGCAATTCTTCCTCAGAAAGCAATACGCTCAACATTGCGCCACCGGCAACTTGCTGTATCAGTCTGCCGCGCGCTGCAACCAGTTTGAGTCCATCTTCCAGGGAGAAGACGCCGGCAAGGCACGCCGCGGCAAATTCTCCCAGGCTGTGGCCGATTATTCCCATGGGTTCCACTCCCCATCGCATCCATTGCCGGGCTGCCGCATATTCAATCGTGAATATGGCAGGCTGAGTAAACCTGGTTTGTATAAGTTGCTCAGCCGCTTTTTCCGGCTTGTCATCGTTTGGATAAAGCAGGTCGCGCAGATCAAGCTTCAGGTGGGGTTTCAGATACTCGCAGCAATAATCGATGTCCGCGCGGAAAGGCAGCTCGTTTTCATACAGCTCTTTTCCCATATTGATGTATTGGGAGCCTTGTCCCGGCAACAGGAAAGCCACTTTGCGATCCCGCCGTTCTTCGAAGGCGGTGAGGATACGGTCGCGATCAGTTTCCAGTGCGCGCAGGCCATCTTCACGGTCCCGGCATACAAGCATGCGGCGATAAGGAAAGGTACCCCGCTCCGCGTTCAACGTATAGGAC
>JBARNL010000469.1:0-13364 GCA_049802955.1 Candidatus Angelobacter sp. | reverse complement strand
TTTTGCTCCAAAATCCGAGTAACACCAGATCGGCTTCACAGAACGTAAGGTCCTGCGGGCGAGGGCTGCCGTCGTTGAAGATGTACTCGTCCAGGAGAGTATAAAGCTCGTTTAAGGGGATGTTGAGATAGCCAGCGGCTTCGGGTTCTGTATAGAACTCTTTGACTGGTTTCAGGGGTCTAGTCATAATTTTGTTTTCCGTATCCTTAAGGTTCGGGATGCGGGGGAGCAAGATGGTTGTACCGTGTCTAATCCAGCTTAGGTATCAGGTAAACTGCCCGATAACGGGTCACATGAAACCTTACCCGCTAAGGCCCTCCTTATTACCGAGGTAATCGCGATTCCGACCAGCCGTCCTTTCATTCTGTGGCCCAGCGGCGGCAAATCTCACCGCAAATTCATGGTTGGCGAATTTGCATCGAACGTAGCCGTCCTTCCAATTCAACACTTCTAAAAATTCTTCTTTGTGCTCTATTGAACTTCGACCGACAAAAATGCGTATCATTTGGATAAGAAATTTGATGAGCAGCGGCCCCCGCCTGGACGTCCCTTTGGGCGCGCTGAAGGAGAAAGCTATGTATTGCAATTACTGTGGCAAGGTAATTCCAGACGATTCAAACCTTTGCGCCTATTGCGGCAAGAGGGTGGCCGGCGTGATTGCCCGCGAGCGCCTGGTGCGTCCCCGCCAAGGCCGCAAGATAGCAGGCGTATGCGCGGGACTTGCAGAATACTATGACCTGGACGCGACTCTGATCCGCATTGTGTGGGCAGTGTGCGTGATATGCGGAGGAGTGGGTCTTTTGGCTTACATTGCCGCCTGGATCATCATTCCTGAAGAGCCCTTGATGCTGGTGGCAGCGCCGCCCGCTACGCAAGATCGAGTGGCGAACCGCTAAAAAGCCATCCCCCTTGGGGATGGCTGATGTGGTCATCGACCGAGTTCTATCATTTCTTGCTGGCCATGTATCCCTGCGCCTGTTCCATCATCTTGTGTGCCTGCGCGCTATTGGGACCATGAGGGTCTTTCTGCAAGTAAGCCTGCAACGCGCTCATGGCTTCAGGAAATTGCTTCATGGCCAGAAGCGCATGGGCGCGCAGTAACGAGATGAGTGGATAGTCAGCGGGAGCGAGGCTCTGTGCCCGCTCTAACTGCCGCAATGCATCAGGATAATCCGCCTTTCCGATATACGATTTTCCCATCTCGAAATAGCCTTGCCAATAATTGGGGGCCAGGGACTGGCCGCGCTGGAGGGTGCGAATGGCTTCATCAAATTTCCCTTGCATATTTAAAGCCGAGCCCATCACCATATAAGCCATCCCATAGTTCCCGTCGGCCTGGATGGCCTTATCAAGATCGGCGATGGCTGATTGTGAATCCCGCTGGTTCAATTCCAGTACGGCACGGAGCGTGAGCGCGTCAGCATAATTAGGAGAGAGTTCCAACGCCTTGGCCAGGTGCTTATTGGCGTCATCCAGCTTGCCTTTTTCAACGGCCTCATGCGCCTTGCGGTAAGCTTCACGGGCTTTTGCCGGAATACGGTACTGCGCGATGGAAATTGAATTACCCGCGACGCCATCGGGTGGCGTGCCCGCGCCCTGCATGCGAACGCTGACTGAATTGGAAAAGTTAGTTGCATCCACGCGTTCTGACGCCTGCTGCAAGCCTGAAGTTGCTACCACGGTATAGAGTCCGGGTGAGAGACGGTCAAACTCAAAGTGCCCGGAAGGATTGGTATATGAGGCGCCGACCGTGCTGCCGCTAGCGTCAGTGATTTCAACGCGCACGTCATTCAGCCCATTGTTTTGGTTATCCTGGACGACACCGGTAATGGAGCGATTGTCATTACGGCCGGCGGTCAGCCCCGGATTGGCGCCTGGAATTGCACTCTGATTAGGAAATGGCGATTGCGGTGGCAGCGAAGGATCCATGCCCATTCTTTGCGCTGGGAGATAAAGACTACAGCTTACAAATGCGAGAGAGAGAGCGATCACCCGTGGGGTCTTCATAGCAACCTGCTATCTTGGATTAATCGAAAAGAAGAAATCCGGGAGAGGGGCAGGAGCCTGACCTGGAAATACCTCTTGTTGGCATCGTGCTTCCGCACGTGTGCTGACAAATGAGAATGTGTATGAAATATGGGAGTTGTATTTAAGTAAACATTCCACGAATAATATTTTTTGGTGATTGCAGGCAACTTCATACGTTTTTTTCAGGAGAAAACATTTAAGTGATCATCCGTCCAGCGCAGAACATTCTGGGCGCACTGCGGCTGCCCGGCGATAAATCAATTTCACACCGCTATGCCATGCTGGCTGCCATTGCCGCAGGCACAACGCGATTGGCAAATTTTTCAACCGGAGCAGATTGCGCCAGCACGGTGGCCTGCATCCAGCAGCTTGGCTGCGCTGTGCGAAGGAATCAAGACGGCACGCTGGAGATAGACGGACGAGAGAAGCTGCAAACACCAGCCAGCAGCTTGGATTGCGGTAATTCCGGTTCCACCATGCGCATGCTTTCAGGCATTTTGGCTGGACAGAATTTCAGATGCGATCTCCATGGCGATGAGTCACTTACGCGAAGGCCAATGGGCCGCATTATCACACCGCTACGGCTGATGGGGGCGGAGATCAGCGCGGCCGCGGGCGATCGGCCTCCTCTGCATATTCATGGCGGCAAGTTGCGGGCCATTGAATACAGGACACCAATCGCTAGCGCTCAGGTGAAATCCGCAGTGCTGTTTGCCGGGTTATTTGCCGAAGGCGAAACTGCTGTCGATGAGCCGCACCGCACACGTGACCACACGGAGCAGGCTTTGCGCGCATTTGGCGTGGAAATTTCCCGCAGTAAGAATCGAGTGACAGTGGCAGGCGGACAAAAACTCACGGCGATCCAGGCCGCAGTCCCAGGAGACATTTCTTCCGCTGCGTTCTTTATGTGTGCAGCAGCGCTGTTTCCCGGCTCGAATCTGGTGATTGAAAACCTGCTGCTCAATCCAACGCGCGCTTCCCTGCTGGACGTGCTCAAGCTGCTGGGCGCTCGGCTTTCAGTGATTAATTTGGAAGAACATCATGGCGAACTGGTGGGAACAGTCAAAGTGGAACACAGCAAGCTGACCGGAATTACCATTGAAGGTGCGCAGTCCGTGGCATTGATCGACGAGCTGCCAGTGCTCGCGGCGATTGGTCCTTACACACGCGATGGCGTTGAGATCCGCGATGCAAAAGAGCTGCGGGTAAAAGAGTCTGACCGCATTGCGCTGGTGGCAAAGAACCTGCGCGCGATGGGCGCGGAATGCGAAGAGCGCGAAGATGGGCTGCGCGTCCCAGGAAACCAGAAGCTGCACGGCGCGGAAATAGATTCAGGCGGCGATCATCGTATTGCCATGGCGTTTGCCGTGGCCGCGTTGCGGGCCGAAGGCGAAAGCGTGATTCACGGGGCGGAGTCGGCAAGGATTTCTTTTCCGGAGTTCTTTGAGATGCTGGAGAGTGTGGTGGAGCGGTAACCGGAATTTTCACCGCGGAACCGCGGAGAAAAAACAGGATTTTACCGCAGAGGACGCAAAGGGCGCAGAGGAAAACCTGAGAAATAACCAATGCCGATCATCACTCGTTAATTGCGACTGCGCGTACTCTGTGAATTAGTCCCAATAAAAACACAGCCGCCTAAGTTTTAAAAGATTCGTGTTTATTCGCGAAATTCGCGGCTAAAGAAAAAAAGCAGGTAGGGCTCCCTCGCTACGCTCGGGATGTTTAAAAAACCAGATTTTCCTACGTCAGCTTCAGCCCATCCAGATTCCCCAGGACCGTCACTGCAACTTTGTCGTGATGGAAAAGCGCATTCGCCATTTCGCAAACTTCTTCGCCGGTGACTGATTCAATCTGGTCAATGGTTTCATCCAGACTAAAGAAACGTTCAAAATACATTTCCTGGCGCGCCAGGTTAGACATTCGCGAGGTGCTTGACTCCAGGCTTAACATCAAGCCGCCTTTTAGCTGGTCTTTGGCGCGACGCAGCTCGTCTTCAGCTATAGGCGCTGACTTGAGCTCCAAAAATTCCGCAAGAACGTGGTCCACTACCTGCCGCACTGACTCCACTGACGTGCCGGCATAAATCGCCATGCACCCGGTATCGCGATAAGGGTTGAGATCGCTATAAATGGAGTACACCAAGCCTTGCTCTTCCCGAATCTTCTGGAAGAGGCGCGAGCTCATGCCGCCGCCCAGCACGGTATTCAGCACGTAAGAGACGTAGCGCTTTTCGTCTGAAATGGGGTGCGACGGCACGCCAAGACAAAGCTGCACCTGCTCCAGCGACTTCTTATTACGGGTGATCACGCGCGACGTAATTTCCGGCGCAGGAAGATGGAAGCCGTTTGGTACGCGGTCCAGCGTGGCAAAGCGCTCTTTAATCAGCTCTACAAAGGCCTGATGGTTCAGATTGCCGGCCGCCGAGATAATCATGTTATTGGGCGCGAAACGCTGGCGATAAAAATTGAACAGCTTCTCCTGCTCAAATGAGCGGACAGTTTCTTTGGTCCCCAGGATCGGCTTGCCCAGTGGATGGTCTTTCCAGAAATTCTGGGTAAAGATCTCATGCACCAGATAATCCGGATTATCTTCATCCATCTTGATCTCTTCCAGAATCACGCCTTTTTCCCGCGAGATGTCCTTGGGATCGAAAGTGGGATTGAGCACTAAGTCACTCAGAATGTCCACCGCAATCGGCAAATGCTCATCCAGGACTTTAATATTGAAGCAGATAGTTTCTTTGCCGGTGAAGGCGTCCATGTTGCCGCCAATGGAATCCACCTGGCGGGCGATGTCACGCGCTGTGCGTGTCTTCGTCCCTTTAAAGACCATGTGCTCGGTGAAGTGAGAAATGCCATTCAGCTCGGGCGACTCATCGCGCGAACCAGTCTTCATCCAAATTCCAATGGCAATGGAACGGATGTGGGCCATCTCTTCACTCAGCACGATCAGGCCGTTAGGCAGAACTTCGCGCTTAATGTTGCGGGGCTCGGTCAAAGGGAGTCGGGTTAGGACGGCAGTTTCCATCACAGGTTCACATTTGATTCTTACACACTGGAAATGGTCGCAAGGTGAAATATATGCTCATATAATTCAATAACTTAGCTAGACCTTAGTGGATTCCGATGCTTTTTGGCTTCCTACGTGTAGAATTTAAAGTGCAGCCGATTTCCCATGCCAGATGCGCTCCAAGACGGCCTGCTAGGCCTTGATTATCAAGAGCTTAGCAGCATTGCACAAAAGTTTGGGCAGCCGGAATTCCGGGCGCGCCAGCTTTTTGACGCTCTTTATCCCCAGCGGCTCCCGGCGCTCGACTCCGTCTCAACGTTGCCCAAGCCTTTTCGCGCGGCGCTGCAACAAGAAGGCTTGGAGATCAACCACCCGCGCATCGAAAAAAGTTTTCTATCTACTGACGGCACCATCCGCTACCTGATCTCCATGGCCGATGGAGAAACCGTTGAGACCGTCTGGATGCCTGAAGGTGATGACGGCGAGACCGGCGACGGCACTGAAGCCGGCGACTCAGAGTGGCATCGCGCGACTATCTGCGTTTCCAGCCAGGTAGGTTGCGCCGTGAATTGCCAGTTCTGCCTCACCGCATTGCTGGGCGTAAAACGCAACCTGAGCGCCGGAGAAATCGTGGGCCAGATCATCGCCGTGCTGAATGACCGCCAGGTTGACATGGAGCGCCAGCGCGTCAACATTGTTTTTATGGGCATGGGCGAGCCGTTTCTCAACTATCCCAACTTCATCAAGGCCGTGCGGCTGCTGGTGGAAGGCGTGGGCTTTCCGGAATCGCGCATGACGGTCTCGACTTCCGGGATCATTCCGCGCATTCACGATTTTGGCGCTGAACCGGTGCGTCCCAAGCTGGCCATTTCGCTCAACGCGTCCAATGATCAGGTCCGCAGCAGCATTATGCCGATCAACAAAAAGTGGAACCTGGAAATGCTGATGCAGGCCGCCCGAGACTTCCCTCTCCGCAACCGCGAACGCATCACCTTTGAATACGTCCTGCTCAGCGGCGTGAATGATTCCGCTGCTCACGCCCGGGAAGTGATCGAGCTGCTGCGCGGTATCCGGTGCAAAGTAAATCTCATCGCGCTCAATCCCGGCCCTGGCATCCAGTTCGGTACGCCTGCGGAGCAGAGCGTACAGACGTTCAAAGACCTGCTGGTCAAAGCAGGTATCCCGGCATTTGTGCGCCGTCCGCGCGGGCGCGATATTTACGCTGCCTGCGGACAGTTGAAGAGAACGGTGGTGTAAGAAAGCGGTCAGCAGTCAGCCGTCAGCCCCTGCAACAGTCTCGCCTCCCTACAACTTTCGTCATCCCGAACCCCGTCAGCGAGAGGCGCGCTTTCATCAGCGCCCGAGTAGGGGTGAGGGACCTTTTGTTTTGGAACCAAGAGAAAGCATAAGGTCCCTCGGGTCTACTCGCACGCTGGTAAAAACGCGTGCTCGCTCACGAGCCCTCGGGATGACGGTGTTTTTAGGGGGTTATCGCCGCGCGTAAAAGTAATAGTCCGCGGAATAACTGCTCTTGAACTCCACTTCCCCGCTCTGCGCTGTGCATTCCGCAGCCGACGGCGCGAGCCCACCCACCGTGTTCACTCGCTGGATAGACGTCACACCGCTCAGCTTGCCGGTTCCAGAATTTCCGGTCACCGTTACCAGCAGCCAGGGGATAGCCTTGGGATCAGGCGCGTCTATCTTGGCGGCCATCTTGCCGGTGACCTGGCTGCAGTCGTTGAGCTGCCATCTTGGCCCGCCAAAATGCTTCCCGATCTACTTGCCCCTGCTCGTCGAATAACTCCGCTTCGGGCGCTTTCAGCGTCCATGCCGGCTTGCCGTCAGCGCCAGGCCGGCAGACATAGATCTGGAAGCCGGTTGCTCGCGCCATCAATAGAAGCTCTTCACCCGCAGGCGCCTGGATAGCATCGGGGACGGTTGGTTTTTGCACGACGGGATTTTAGCAGAGGCGTTATTTCGGTATGGCCAAGACACTTTGCGCAGTGCGAACGCTGCCACAGTTATTTTCTTGGGCACCTGGTCGCCAGTTATTCTCGAGATTACCGCCAGAGCTTTGCGAACGCCCATGAGTTCGGGTTCAGAAACTGACCAAAGGCACCCAACCTCCGAATCCAATTCTGTCTCAACAGACGCCAACCTTTGTTTCAGGTCATCCTGCTCTGTAGCGGCTAGTAATTCGCTTGTGATTTCATGCGCACGGCGGGAGAGGTTTGCAATCTTGCGATGCTGAGATTTTGACGGCTCGAACTTTGGCACACCTATATATTCCAGAACATGTACCGACGTGGATGTTGCCATTCCATATCCTTTTACTACTAGGCGAACAAGCGATGCGTTCATCACGCCGCAGAGATAGTGAGCTTCGACTTCCGTTTGGCATGCAACTTGCATCAATTTGTGATCCGCCATTACGAGTTTTGGCTGGCCGTGCATGTCGACTGACGAGACTACAGCGGCTGTAAAATCAGCTGCCTGCTCACAAACCCCAATCGACCTTTTTCACTCAGGTATGAATCAGCAGATGCATAAGTGAACAGCGCAGCCAAATCCAGTTTCCCCGCGGGAACCACAGCACGGTATCCCTTCTGAGTAAAAAAAGCGTAATCTTTCCATAAGCTTGCGGTCTCTTCCCGATATTCCTGGGCTAAACTTTACCAATTGACCCAACGGTCTTTTTCCCGCAAGCCAGAGACGCAAAAAGCGTAAAGGATATCGGCGATCGGGTAAGGCATGAGCAATAAGCAGCAGGCTCCAAGCCAATCAACTTCCCGGCGGCAGGATTTCCGGAGTCTCTCTCCTAAACGCATAGACCACAGCCAGCAGCGGCGGCGCCAGCAGCACTCCCCAGAACGGAATGATGATCCCCAAAATAATCGGCGCGAATAAAGCCGCCCAGAAAGGCACTTTGGCCGTGCGCTTCATCAGATAAGGCTGGAGAAATAGGCCGTCGGTGACCATGATGATCGCGAACAGGATCAGCACATAGAAAAATCGCATATGGTCATGGCTGAAAGCGCCCAGCAGCGCCGGCCCAATCAATGAGATCATCACGCCGAAGTTCGGAATGAATTGCAGCACTCCGCCCAGAATTGCCCACAGCGGCGCCCAGGGAATGCCGATGATCCATAGTCCCACCAGCCACAGAACGGCTACAGCCAGAGAGTCATAGCACTGGGCGATAAACCAGTTCTTGAGCGCCGTTCCGGTAGTGCGTGCATGGGAGCGCCAGTCCATAAAGTTAGTTAACCACAAAGGACACGAAGGAACACAAAGATAGATTGCGAGAAAGCCGATTATTCACTGCTGATGATTTGGATGCTTCCAGGAGAATTCAATGAAAGCCAGTTACAGTTCAAGTTTCGTTTTATTCTTCGTGTTCCTTCGTGTCCTTTGTGGTTAAAATAAAACCATGAAATTCGGCGTCATCGTCTTTCCCGGCTCCAATTGCGATCAGGATAGTTACAACGCCGCCATTGCCGCCACCGGCCAGCAGGGCGCGATGCTGTGGCATGAATCCCACGATCTGGAAAATTGTGACGCCATCATCCTGCCCGGCGGGTTCGCTTATGGTGATTATTTGCGTACCGGCGCCATCGCCAAATTCGCCCCCATCATGGACCAGGTGCGTAAGTTCGCTTCATCCGGCGGGCTGGTCATTGGCATCTGCAATGGATTTCAAATTCTGTGTGAAGCCGGACTTCTTCCCGGCGCGCTCCTGCGCAATGCGGGACTGAAATATGTTTGCAAGTTCGTCGATCTGCGGGTAGAAAACGCTGAAACTCCATTCACCAATGCCTGTAAAAAGGGCGAAGTACTCAGGATTCCCATCGGCCACATGGAAGGGAATTACTATTGTGACGCACAGACCCTTGAAACGCTCAAGCGGCAAAACCGCATCGTCTTTCGCTATGCAACGCCTGAAGGCCAGATTACGGCTGAGGCCAATCCCAACGGATCACTCGATAATATTGCCGGCATTTGCAATGAAGGGAGCAATGTCCTGGGCATGATGCCGCACCCAGACCGCTGCAGTGAGTCTCTGCTCGGCTCGGCTGATGGCGCAAAAATTTTCCGTTCGATGATCACAGCGCCAGTGGTTACCCGCTGAGCCGTATCCCTCCTCTAAGTTACGGCCCGCATCTAAGCCATGAGAACCTCCCCTGGGTTCTAGACTGCCGCTCAGCCGACTAGGAGACTCTCTTTATGCGCGTGAAAAACTTAATGGCAACTCTGGCCGCATTTCTGCTTTGTGTGGTGATTGGCTGCACATCCAATAAAGCCAACACGCCTGACGTGAAAGACCAGGTTTCTAAAGCCCTGGCAAATGCCGGGTACAAAGACGTGAAAGTGGCTGCAAACAATGACAAACAGCTTGTGACCCTCACCGGCGACGTAAAGACCCAGGAAGATAAAGACAAGGCTGAGGACGTGGCCAAGAGCGCCGCCACTGGCTTTGTGGTCTCGAATGAAATCGGCGTGCGGCCAGAAGGCGTCGAGGGTGCAGCCAGGAAAATCGATTCCAATGTTGATGACGCCATTGAAAAAGACTTCAAGGCGGTGATCATTGCCAACCGGATGGAAAAGAAGCATATCCGATTTGACGCCAAAAACGGCGTGCTCACGTTGAAAGGCGATGTGGATACGCCCGGAGAACGCCAGCAGGTGGAAAAACTTGCCGCCAGCGTTCCTAACGTCCAGCAGGTTGTAAATGAACTGGATGTAAAAGGAGCCAAACGCAGATCTTCATAGTAGCTGCGCTCCAGTGAAAGTAAGGACGGCAGAGAGATGCCGTCCTTAACTTTTTTACTGAGAATTTGAGAGGCTTAAATTCCTTCACCATGCACGCCTGATCCGGTCCACGCTTCCTTGTTCACCACGTAGGGCATTCTGGTTTTGTCGCCGCCGTAGTTTCCTTCCAATACGTCGAGCAGCCCTTGAACGCATCGTCCCGCCATCCCTTTGTCGGGATCAGTTGAGAGCCGCGTGATGCGGCCGGCGCTGGCAAAGTGATGAAACAGGCGGCAGCGATCTTCAATCTCCGGGTCAAGCAGCGGCGAGTCCGCCGGCAGCGGCTCCTTTTCAAAGACGTCCAGCGCAGCCCCGGCTATCCAGCGTTCTTTGAGAGCTTTGGCCAAGGCTTTCTCATCCACCACTGGACCTCGCGCGGCGTTGATCAGGTATGCATCCTTGCGCATTAGTTTCAAAGTACGTTCATTCATCAGATGATAAGTCGGCGATTTTCCTTCGCGAACCAGCGGCACATGCAAGCTCACGTAGTCTGCCTCACTCAGCGCTTCTTCCAGACCAACATATTTGATCCAGTTCTTTTCCTTGACCATGCCGAGCTTCGCCCGTAGGTCCATCACCTGCTGCACATGCGCAGCAAAAAGATGGTTCTGATAAACCGGGTCATAGCAAAGCACGTTCATATCAAAGCCAATACATTTCTTGATAAGCGCCACGCCAATGCGTCCAGTGCCGATCACGGCAATGGTTTTGCCGGAAATCTCGTCGCCCAGAAAGGGAAGAAACGGATGCCACGCGCCCCATTTATGCTCACGCACCAGCTTCTCGCTGTCCCACATGCGGCGTGAAAGAGCGCCCATCATCAGGAAAGTAAACTCCGCAGTCGCGTCATTCAGGACTTCAGCCGTGTTGGTAAATGGGACTTTGTAGCGGTTGGCGTCAGCACGATTGATGTTGTCAAAGCCGACCGCCAACTGCGAGACGACTTTCAGCGTGCCTTTGCCCGATTCAAATACTTCTGCGTCAATGGGATCGCGCAACGTGGTGATCAGTGCGTCAATGCCGGAGCCGACCTTCTCGACGATCAGCGTTTTCGGCGGCGCTTCCGGGCCGGGATAAATCTCAAGATCGTAGCCGCGCTCGCGCAGCATGTTCTCCGCTGCGTCGCCAATGTGGCATGTGGCATACACCCGAAGTTTCTTATTCGACATAGAAGAGAATCCGAACCATTGATTCTCACAGATGACAGTCGATAAGGCAAAAACTTGCCGCCAATCTCGCGAATCTTACGAATCAGGAATTTGATTCGTGTTTATTCGCGAAAATTCGCGGCTGAAATTTCTTCCTTGCTACAAATTCTTCTTTGCCCAGTCGCCAACCCGCTTGAGCGCTTCGTCCAGGTTCTCCATGGAGTTGGCAATGCTGAAGCGCAGATAGCCTTCACCGAATTGGCCAAACGCCGTGCCTGAAAGACACGCTACGCCCGCTTCATTCAGCAGAGCATCGGCTAGCTTGCGCGACGCCCATCCTGTTTTCTGCACGTTGGGGAAAGCGTAAAACGCGCCGTGCGGCAGGCGGCAGCTGAAGCCTTTGACGTTGTTGAGTCCGGCAATAAATTTATCGCGACGCGCGTGGAACTGCTCCCGCATGTTGTCCACGGACGCCTGGTCGCCCTTAAGCGCTTCCATGCCGGCCACCTGCGTGAATCCGGCGCTGCATGAGTTCACGTTGGTCATCAGGCGGCCAAACTGCGCGGCCAGATCTTTGCGCATCACGCCATAGCCCAGGCGCCATCCGGTCATGGCATAGGTTTTGGACCAGCCATCCAGCATGATCACCCGATCTCTCCAGCCGGGAAGCGACATCAGGGAATGGTGGCGGCCTTCAAAAATCAATCGGCTGTAAATTTCGTCGGAGAGCACCATGATGTCGCGGTCGCCAATGGCCGCCGCAATATCTTTTACATCCTGCTCCGTCACCACGCTGCCGGTGGGATTGTGGGGAGAATTGAGCACGATCAGCTTGGTCCGATCGGTGATCAGGTCGGCCAGTTCGTTGGGATCCAGCCGGAAATCTTTTTCTTCACGCATCTGCAACGGCACCGGCTTGGCTCCGGTGAAGTTAATCAGCGACTCATAAATAGGAAAGCCGGGATTCGGATAAATGACTTCATCGCCCTCTTCCACCAGCGCGGTAAATGTGAAGTAGATCGTCGGCTTGCCGCCGGGCACGATCACAACTTCGTCCGCTGTTACGGGAACGCCATGCGTCCGCGTAACTTCCGCAGCCACGGTTTCACGCAGCGCGGGCAATCCGGCCGAAGGCGTGTAATGCGTGTAGCCTTTATGGATGGCGTCAATGCCGGCATCAATCACATTGCTCGGCGTATCAAAATCCGGTTCGCCGATTTCCAGATGAATGATGCTTCTGCCTTGTGCCTCAAGTGCGCGGGCTTTGGCCAGGGTTTCAAAGGCGGTTTCGGTTCCCAGGCGGGCCATACGTTTGGCCAGCCGCAATTCTGTTGGCGTGGTAACTGGGGTCATTTTTTCTCTTTTAACTTCAGATTATTCGTTGACCGCTTGTTCCTGGCTTTGCGATCGCAAAACGTGCGCTACGGTGTAAGGCACGCGGCGTTGGGGTTCCTGAAAGTTCCGCACCTGTAGATCGCCCAGCAGGCCCAGCGCCAGCATTTGTCCGCCAAACACAATCAGCACGGCGGCGGAAATCAGCAGAGGACCGTGCTCGCCCATCACGCTCAAATGCCAGATCAGCTTGGATATCATCAGCCAGAAAGCAATGCCCATTCCGCCCAGCAGTGAAAGCATGCCCACAGTGCCAAACAGGTGCAGCGGACGATACATGTATTTCAGCAGGAAACGGATGGTGATCAGATCAAAGAATACGCGGAACGTGCGTGAGATGCCGTAATGCGAATTGCCCTTGGGCCGCACAATGTTTTTGATGGGAATTTCGCAGATTGAAGCGCCATACCATGAGGCCAGAGCGGGAATGAAGCGGTGCAGTTCGCCGTACAACGGAAGCTGCTGAATGATCTCCCGGCGATAAGCCTTGTATGTGGTGCCAAAGTCATGAATCTGCACGCCGCTCAATTTTGACATGGCCCAGTTGGCAATGCGGGAAGGGATGCGGCGCATAACAAAATTGTCGACACGCTCTTTCCGCCAGCCGCTTACCAGGTCATAACCCTGTTCCAGCATTTCCAGAAATTTTGGGATGTCTTCAGGATCGTGTTGCAGATCGCCATCCATGGCGATCACATATTCCCCCTGAGCGTGCGCAAAGCCCGCCGCCAAGGCAGAGGTCTGGCCAAAGTTGCGGCGCAATTTGACCACCACCACACGGCTGTCAATGGTCACGATCTCGCGCAGCAGCTTATATGTGCGATCAAGGCTCCCGTCATCGACAAATACCAGCTCAAACGTGTCTCCCGTAGCTTCCATGACGGCCTTTAGCCGGTCATACAGCGCGGTCACGCTTTCCTGCTCGTTATGGAACGGGACAACGATGGAATACTTCGGCATGTCTCTAATATTATACAT
>JBARNL010000468.1:0-2551 GCA_049802955.1 Candidatus Angelobacter sp. | reverse complement strand
GTTATGCGAAGCCTCCAGCACGGACGTGATGACCAGGAACGCGGGGAACAACGTAAGAATCGACGAGTACGCCGCTCCTTTGGCGATGGAAAATTGCCCGTGTTGGAAGGCCTGCCAAAAGGCCCGACGAAGCCGCGTAAAGTGCATTAGCTGAATAGGTTAAAGGGGATGCAATGACTTAGCAAGAAGACCGTAATGGTCTACTTTCTGCACCACAGAGTTTCCACAGGATATTTTTCAATAACGGAATCCGCCGTCATTAGTATCAGGTTTTCGCTTCTTGCCTGCGCGACCAGCATCCGGTCAAATGGATCGCGATGGTGGAACACCAATTCCCCAATCGCCAAGCTGTGAGCGTGCGTAATCGGGAGCGGCTGGAATGAGAAGTTTTGAAATATTTCAGAGAGAAGCTCGTCCAGCTTTTTCGGCAATGCAAGTTTTCCTATCGCAGATTTGATCGATACTTCCCATGACGTCACGGAAGAAAGAAACACATCCTGACCCTCGTCTTCCAGAAGATCGAGCGCTCTCCGGTTGAGCTTTTCGGGCTCTTTCAGAAGCCACACAAAAACAGTTGTATCCAGCAGATAGCTCATGCTTTCTTGCGTTTTTTCGCAGGAGCGCGCTTGACAGGCTTGCGCTTGGGGACGTCTTCGCCGTAAAAGCCAGCAAGGATGTCGTCCGGTAATGGAGCATCAAAGTCATCCGCCATCCAGATTTGGCCCCGGTAGAATCCTAGGGGCCTCTTGCCCTTCCTTGTTGTGTAGCGAACCAGTTTCGCCACGGGCACCCCCGCCTTGGCAATGATGATCTCATCGCCCAAAATCACCCGCTGCAGCAGCTTGGAAAAGTTGGTCTTTGCTTCGTGAATATTGACTTCCATATTTAGTTATGCTGGACTAAGTCGTGGACTAAGTCAAGCCTGAAAGGAGTCCCGATGGGAATTCCAGCGCGCAAATCTCCCCGGCAAAGTGCCCGGCAGCAGAAGAACCGCCAGCTCTTGCGCCAGCTCCTGCGCCAAGCCCGGGAAGAGGCTGGCGTGATGCAGGGAGAACTGAGCCATAAGCTGGGCCGCTCACAGGGATTTGTCAGTAAGTACGAATTGGGTGATCGTCGTATCGATCTGGTCGATATGGCTGACATTTGCGACGCTCTTGGAATCTCATTTCTTGACCTCGCCAAACGCTTCGACCAGCTTCGTAAAACCCGCCATACATAAGCAGTTTTTACATTTCCTATATCCGTATCCGCGGCCATCGGCGCAAATCTGCGGCAAAATAAAAAACGGGCTGGATTTATCCAGCCCGCCTTTGTTTATCGATCAGTAAATAGTTGTTTACTCGGCAGCCATCTCTTCGGCTTCGCCTTCCTGGCGCAGAAGTTCCAGCGCACGCTCTGCTTCGGCGTATGCCTGGGAAACCTCTTCCTGCACCTTGGCGGCAGCTTGCTCGAGTTCCGGAGCCAGCTTCACGTTGCGATAGTGGTCCATGCCCGTTCCGGCTGGAATCAAGCGGCCCACAATCACGTTTTCCTTGAGTCCGCGCAGGTGGTCCACAGCGCCCTGGATTGAGGCTTCTGTGAGTACCCTGGTGGTCTCCTGGAATGACGCGGCGGAGATGAATGACTCCGTTGAGAGAGACGCCTTGGTGATGCCCAGCAGCAGCGGACGGCCCGTTGCCGGACGCCCACCGTTGGCGATCACACGCTGGTTCTCTTCGGTGAAGCGGAATTTATCAATCTGCTGTTCCAGCAGGAATGTGGTGTCACCCACGTCCTCTACCTTCACCCAGCGCATCATCTGGCGGACAATCACTTCAATGTGCTTGTCGCTGATGGTTACGCCTTGCAGACGGTAGACTTCCTGGATTTCATTCACCAGGTAAGACTGCAGTTCCTTCTCGCCAAGTACGGCCAGAATGTCATGCGGGTTCAGCGGCCCGTCCATGAGCGGTTCACCCGCCCGGACGCGCTCGCTTTCCTGCACATTAATGTGGACGCCCTTCGGCACCGAATATTCTTTCTCCGTGCCGTTATCGGCCACAACGTAGATTTTGCGCTGGCCCTTTGAGACCTCGCCGAATTTCACCACACCATCGATTTCGCTGATGATCGCGGTTTCACGCGGCTTGCGGGCCTCAAACAATTCGACCACGCGCGGCAGACCACCGGTAATGTCCTTGGTCTTGGTAGTTTCGCGCGGGATCTTCGCCAGCACGTCGCCGGGATGAACTTCATCACCGTCCTGCACCATCAAGTGGGCGCGCGACGGCATTAGGTAACGCCGGGCTGATTTCGCCTTGATCACGATTGCGGGCTGGCGCTTTTCGTCCGGCGACTCGCCCACCACGTGACGGGAGAGACCTGTGACTTCGTCCACTTCTTCATGGAGCGTCACGCCTTCCTGCAAGTCCTTGAACTGCACGGTGCCGCCGACTTCCGTGAGGATGGCAAAGGTGTACGGGTCCCACTCACCCATTACCTGTCCCACAGTTACCTGCTGCCCGTCCTGGACCTTGAGCCGTGCGCCGTAAACCACTGAGTAGCGCTCCTT
>JBARNL010000467.1:0-3763 GCA_049802955.1 Candidatus Angelobacter sp. | reverse complement strand
ACCTCAATGCGCTTCATCTCGGTCTGGCCGTCGGTATCAACTTTCAATTCCAGCGGCATGCGGAACAGGTCAAGGTCCTGCGTAATTTCACCGATCACGCGGAAGCCTTTCTTCACGCGATAGACGGTGTACTTCATCTTGAATTCAGGCGCGCCGGTGCCATCAACCCATTGCGCAAAGAACGCGGTGAGCTTGTCGCCATGGTTCTTTTCCGCAATGCCCTCAAAGTCGGCGACTGAAGCGGATTTGCCGGCAAACTGCGCCATAAAATCTTTCATTGTTTTATCGAAAGCGGCATCGCCAATCACCCAGCGCAGCATGTGGAAGATCATGCCGCCTTTATCGGTAACCAGGGCCTGGAACTGCGGAGAGAAGGTATCCAGTTTGCCGATGCTGCCCAGCGGCGTTGTGTCATAGGCCAGAGCGCCCACGGCCATATCGCGCGACGCATCTTCAAAAGCCTGCTGCCCGGCGGTGCTCTGTACGTACCGCATCTCGGAGTCGCGCGCGCCGCCATCCACCAGCCACCAATCGTCTTTGCTGGCGGGGCTCACGGTTGCGCCCCACCACTGGTGTCCAATGGCATCGGCCAATAAGCGGTAGTTGGTTTTTTCGCTGATGTCGCGCGTGGCCAGTGCCGCGATTTCCGGCGCCCACCACATAGGCACGGTATCGTCCGGCAGTTCAATGATTTTCAACGTTCCGCCGCCCGGCGCGGGACCATATAACGACGTGAAATATTCCAGCTCTTTGTTGGCGGTATCGCCATAGGCGGAGGCAAACTGCTTTTTGTTGGCGCTGAAATAGACCTTTACGCTGCCGACCGAGCTCTCCTGGAAATTGCCGGCCACAATGGTCCCGGGAAAGCTGGGCTTGTCCCAGGTAAAAGTAGTAACGGTCTTGCCAGCCGCCGCAGGCTTGGCCACGCTAGCGCCGCCGCTGCCGATAACGGTGATCCCAGCCGGAGCAGTCACATTGATGGTTGCGGTAAAACGGTCAATGCCGTAATTGGTAACCGGGAACCAGCGTCCGGGATAAAGAAGATAGATTGCGTCGTCGCCGATATAGGCAAGCTTAAGCCCTTCCACCGGACTATCATCCGCATTGGCCAGCGCGCCTTCATAGTCAAAGGTCAGAGTAGTGCTGCTGCCTTTCGTCATGGTGTTGGGGAAACTGATGCGGACAGCGTTTTCCTGTGTAACGCGCTCGGCCGTAAGCGGCTTGCCTTTTTCGTCCAGGACCTTGGTCACGCGCAGGCCGTTGTGCAGATCAAAACTGGCGAAATTGACGTCTTCCAGCGCCATGAATTTCACTTTGGCGCGCGCCGTAATGTGGTGGGTCTTGGGGACGATCTCTGCATCAATCACGTAATCTTCAGCCTTCACCCGCGGGCGGTCAGCCGCAAGGGCGGGCAGGCAAAGAGACGCGATCAGTCCAATAAACAGTAAGGCACGTCGCAGGGGTCGTCGTGCGATTTGCATGTATTTCTCCAAAAATGCTGAAAAGTACTTGGGTTAGATGTAAATTTTTCCAGAAAAGCTGCCTTTAATACCCGCTTTAGTACTAATGAAGCATACAGCAGAGCGCTTTTTTTTGGCTGCGGGACGCTAGGCCAATCCTTCTAGAGCTGTTACATATTCGATTTTACGCCGGTTTCATTGCCGCAAGTATCTCCTGGGCGGCACGTTGCGCTGGCGACTCCGCGTCTGGACTGTCATGCAGGCGCTGTTGCACCATTTTCAGGTCAGCTTCCATCTGCTGCCGCGCGGGCCCATCCGGGATGATTTTGTTCAGCTCCTTAAACACGTTTTGAGCCGTGAAGTCTTTCTGGATCAACTCCGGCACAATCTTTTTCCCGGCGATCAGATTCGGCATGGCGAACGTGTCTAACTTCACCAGTCGGCGGCCAAGGAGCCACGTCACCGGGGCCAGTCGGTAGACCACGATGAAAGGCGTCCCAGAGAGCGCAGCTTCCACGGTGGCCGTCCCGCTGGCGACCACGGCGGCCCGGGCATGCATCAGCGTGGCGCGAGCGTTGTTTGTGAGGTGGATCGCGGGAGCTTTTACCTCAGCGGCTAAAGCCGCAGTGCTATTCGGTTCCATTTGCTCTTTCAGCCATTCTGTGTTCAGCGTGGAAGCTACCGGCAGCACAAACTCATAACCTTCATTCTCTTTCTGCAAAAGCTGCGCCGCCTCAACCATCGCCGGCAGATTCAGCCGCACTTCCTTCCTGCGGCTCCCCGGAAGCAAGGCAATCCACTGCTTGCCAGGGTCAAGATGATGCTTGGCGGCAAACTCTTCCCGAGAAATCTGCGGTTGCGGCTCATACGCCAGCGGATGGCCCACATAACTGACCTCCACGCCGTGGCGCGCGTAGAACTCCTGCTCAAAGGGAAAGATCACAATCATCTTGCGGACAAATTTCTTAATCTGCTGCGCGCGTCCCGTGCGCCAGGCCCATATCTGCGGGCTCACAAAATAAAACACCGGAATACCCAGGCGATGCAGCTCGCGTGCCAGCCGCAGATTGAAATCAGGGAAGTCGATCAGAATGGCCGCATCGGGCTTGCGTCGTGCGGCTTCAGCCACCAGATGCTTAAACCGCCTGCGGATTCCCGGCAAATGCGTCAGCACTTCCACCAGCCCGACTACTGCGACCTCATGGGCATGGACCAGAAGCTCAGCCCCGCAGGCCCGCATTTTCTCTCCGCCCATGCCAAAAAAGTTTGAGCCCGACGTCGGGGCCCCCGGGACGCGCCGGTCTTGCGTGTCTTCAAATGGAGAAGCGGGTGGGGGAGCAAGCCCACGCAAAGCTTCAATGAGCTGCGCGCCATAAGTATCACCCGAGGCTTCGCCGGCGGAGAAAAGGAAATTCATGCTTTTTCTGTAATCCCGAGCGTACGCGAGGGAACCCTACCGCTGCAAGAATCTCACCCAGGGAGATAACTGAACGAAGCGAGAAATCAATAGCTATCAGAACGCAAATCTCGCGCAGCAATGCCACATACCAGACAAATTCATATTCACCAAGTTGTGAAACAGCGGTACGTCCTTGATTGCGTTGATTTCCGCTTCTCGCAGATTGGGATCCTTGAGCCCGCACTGCTGTTTGCCGCTCTTTAGGTGGTAGAACTGGTGAGCAACTCCGGAAGAGCCACCCGGTAAACCTCCTTGAGCAGTAGTTCAAACCTGTCCACTTCGAACTCCTCAACTCTGTTAGACATTCCTCTGTGATCTGTGAATTGGCCCGAGATTTTTTCCTGCCCGGGTGATCTGCCTTAATCGGCGGTGACGTGCCCCTACGGCACGCCCAGTTCCTGGCCTTTGTACTGGAGCTGGTAGGAGCGTCCAGTAGATACCACGCTGGGCCAGCAGTTCTGGTGGGCTGCCGATCTCGCGCGCCGGCTCTGATGAGTGATGATGATCTTGTCAGCGCACTCCGCTACGCTGCGGCGCGGGCCTTCGGCAGAGAGGAAAGAGGACGTTTCTTTGTTTACCCGGCACTTATTCCGCATCCTGGCTGCGCCATGATACGGAAACGTACCGGGCTATTTTCAGCCGTCCCGCTAAGGCGGGACTGTCGGCATCGCCTTTTTGGCAATGTAGGACTGGAGCATGTGATCGCCAAGGCGGGACTTGCAGCATCGCGGGTTGGAAGCCATGGATTTAAAGATACGGTTTGAATATCCCCTCGAGATGAGCGTCGCCGGGCTAAAAATAGCCCAGGCGCTCGACTTGAGCGCCGACAGGCGCGACTGAGAAT
>JBARNL010000466.1:0-10511 GCA_049802955.1 Candidatus Angelobacter sp. | reverse complement strand
CAGAAAGCCTCGCCTTCTTTTGGCGCTTTCCACAGAGCGAAGTCGCGGGCGTTGTCTTTCTCATATTCGTCAACATCCACGCGGGAGCCGGCTTCCATGCCGGCAAAATCTTTCTTTGAGAGCTTGCCATACTCCGGGAAGTTGGCGATGTGAAAATAATAGGAGCCGTCTTCAGCGCGGTAGGCAATTCCTTTCTTTTCCAGTTTGGCGATGAATTCTGCCATCTCCTGAACATGCTCTGTGGCTCGAACCAGTTTTTCCGGCCGCTCAATATTCAGAGACCCCATGTCTTCCAGAAACGCATCTTCGTACTTGCGCGTGTATTCCTGGACTGTTTTTTTGTCGCGCGCGGCATTGCGGATAATCTTGTCATCCACGTCAGTGATGTTCATAACGTGCTGAAGCTTAAAGCCGCTCTGGCGCAGGAACCGGCGCAGGATATCTACGGCGACAAAAGTGCGGAAGTTGCCGATGTGTCCGTAGTCATATACGGTAGGGCCACAGGCATACATGCGCACGGTATTGCCGGCGGCAGGGGCAAACTCCTCCACCTTGCCAGATAGCGTGTTGTAAAGTCGGAGAGGCAAACGGAAATTGTAGCAAACACGGCGCGACGCGAGTCCGGCGAGCCGATATCTTCGCTATAAACCGCGAGGGTTGTAAGATAGTAACCGTGCCTGAGCTGAGAAAAGACCCTGTTACCGGACGCTGGGTGATTATTTCCACTGACCGCTCCAAGCGTCCCGGAGATTTTTCCCGTGAGCGCGTTACCCTAAAGGGCGGATTCTGCCCATTCTGCCCTGGCAATGAAAGCACAACGCCTGCGGAGATTTTGGCTTACCGCCCGGGCGAGAATACGCGTCCCGACACAACCGGGTGGAACCTGCGTGTGGTCCCCAACAAATTCCCCGCATTGGGAATTGAAGGGGACCTGGACCGGCAAGCGGATGGCATGTTCGACAGGATGAACGGCGTGGGCGCACATGAAGTGGTTATCGAGACGCCTGACCATTCTGAAACGCTCACCACAATGCCGTTAAAACGAATCGAAGACATGCTGTGGGCTTTTCGTGACCGCATCCTCGACCTGAAACAAGACCGCAGGTTCAAATACATCTTGGTGTTTAAAAACCATGGCGAAGCCGCCGGCGCGTCACTGGAGCACCCGCATTCGCAAATAATCGCGCTGCCTATCCTGCCCAAGCAGGTGGTGGAGGAACTTGAGGGCGCGAAACGTTATTTTGCCAATAAAGAACGGTGCATTTTTTGTGACATCATCCGGCAGGAAATAGAGGCACGGGTGCGTATTGCGGCCGAAAACCAGGATTTTGTGACGCTTTGCCCGTATGCACCGCGGTTTCCGTTTGAGACGTGGATTCTGCCCAAGCGACACGAGTCGGCATTTGAGAACTCGCCTTCCACCATGTATGAGAATCTGGCGCGCATGCTGCGCACGGTGGTAAGCAAAGCGGTGCGAGTACTGGATAATCCTGCCTACAACCTGGTTGTCCATAGCTCGCCGGTCCAGGAAAATACCAACGACTTCTATCATTGGCACCTTGAAATTATTCCCAAACTAACGAAAACGGCAGGATTTGAATGGGGGACCGGCTTCTATATCAATCCGACGCCTCCCGAGGAAGCGGCAAAATTTTTGAGAGAGGCAAAAGTTGGAGACCCGCAGCCGGTGGGAGTGGGACAAATCGGATAAAGCAGACCTCACCAACTGATCAACACAGATGACACCGATCTGAATCGTGTGATCGGTAAGCAAGACTACTGCGGATTAACGCGGATCAAAATCAAAAACTTACCACTGATTTAACACGCGCTTTGACCAATATTCTCTTACACGCTCAGTCCTGAGCGGTACTCCACGCGTGACAATCACTTCAGGAAACACTGATAACGCTGGTCTGAATTGGGAGGGCCGGAGACTACTTCAGTGACGAAACTTCCCTGAGATTTTTTACCAGTTCAATGATTCGCCCGGCAACATAATCAATTTCAGCTTCGGTGTTGAAGCGACCTATGCCAAAACGGATTGCGCTGCCGGCGGCTTCGTCGCTCAACCCGAGGGCCTTGAGGACATAAGAAGCGTGGGTTTTGCCGGAAGAGCAGGCCGACCCGCTGGAAAGCGCTACATCATTCAAACCAGTCAGCAGTGCTTCACCTTCAACGTCAAGGAAACTGATATTCAGATTGCCCGGCAGGCGATGCTCCATGGAGCCGTTGATAGTCACGTGATCGAGCCCGGCGAGAAGGCAATCGCGGAGACGGTTTCGCAGACCGGCCACACGGCAACTCTCTTCCGGCATTTCCTGCTGAGCGATTTCACAAGCTCTACCAAACCCGACGATACCGGGAACGTTCAGCGTGCCGGAACGCAATCCGTTCTCATGGCCGCCGCCGTCGATCAAAGGAACAAGCCGTGCGGAAGCGCTCTGGCGCACGTAAAGCGCGCCACAACCTTTAGGACCGTAAACCTTGTGTGCCGTCAGCGAAGCCAGATCGAGATTGGCGCGATTGACGTTAAGGGGAACTTTGTCGAGTGCCTGCACGGCGTCCGAGTGAAACAGCACGCTGCGATCACGGCAGAGGCGTCCGATCTCTTCAATAGGCTGAAGCACGCCAGTCTCATTGTTGGCCGCCATGATACTAACCAGGACCGTTTGATTGGTGAAAGCGTCTCTTAGCTGATCAAGATCGATGAGGCCGTCACTGCCAACAGGCAGATAAGTTACCCGGCATCCGATTTTTTCCAGATGCTTGCAGCTATCAAGGACCGCCTTGTGCTCGGTAACGGCGGTGATGATGTGGTCGCCTCTTTCACGACAGCCTTCCGCCACGCCTTTCAGGGCAAGATTGTCGCTTTCCGTGGCGCCTGAAGTGAAGACAATTTCCTGGGGCGACGCGCCGATGGAAGCAGCTATCTGGCGGCGGGCCTTCTCTACGGCTGCCGCTGCTTCCCATCCAAAAGAGTGACTGTTGCTGGCCGCATTGCCAAACCGGCTGGTGAAGAACGGCAGCATAGCTTCCAGCACACGCGGGTCAAGCGGCGTGGTGGCGTGATTGTCAAGATAGATCGGAAGATTGATTGCGACGGAAGAAGGGCCGTTGCTGCTCATGCTATGACGATTTTACTAAAAGTTACAGAAGGTTGGTTTTGCGGAGGCAAATAAAAAAGCCCGCCAGCGAACTGGCGGGGGTTGGAACCCTTGTCTTTTGGAACAACGAATTCAGCGCAATAAAATAAAAAAGGGCGCTCGCAAGGAGCGCCCAGTGTTTCAGGAAACAATAAGGTTAGAAGTTAAACTTCGCGCGCAGCTGAACGATTCTGGGGGAGACCTGAAGACCGGTTACCCGTCCAAAATTGGACGACGCGATGTTGCTGTTCGGGTTAGCGAACTGCGCGTGGTTGGCGATGTTAAAGGCCTCAATACCAACCTGCAGGTTCTTGCCTTCGCTGATCTTCGTATCTTTCAGCAAAGCAAGATCGGTGTTGAGGATGCCAGGGCCATGGATCGTATCGCGTCCAACGTTGCCGAACTGGGCACAAACGTTTCCATTGAGCAATGCTCCTGTCGCACCGGGACCATAAGTGCAAGCAGGTACCTGGGCGAAAGCAGCGGGGTCAAAGAACAAATTGGTCTTTCCGTTGATCGTCGAATTTCTCGGATCGAACGTGTGGACCGCGCTCAGTTGGTTCGGGTTATCGGGGCATCCATAGAACGTCAACGCATCGCAGGTCAGCGACCTGAAAGACGAGGTGCTGATGTCGAAGGGGAAGCCGCTCTGGAAGGTTGAGATTCCAGTGATCTTCCAGCCGCCAAAGATGCGGTCCGAAGCCCAGTTCAAGTGGTTGTGCAATCCAGGAATCGCGTAGACATATCCCAAGACCAGCCGCTGGCGAGCGTCCTGCGACGAGTCACCAACGTTCAGGTTCGGGAAGAATGGGTTGGTTCCACGCGTTCCAAAGGCGCTGTTCTCAAAACCGGAGCCGTTATCAATAGAATGGCTCCAGGTATAGCTGGTAATGAGTTGCAGGCCGTGCGTCATGCCCTTGGTCACGTTGACCTGCATGGCGTTGTAGTTTGATGTGCCATCAGTGAACTGGGTGCCCCAGCTACCGAAACAATCTCCATTTGTAAGTGGACATTGTGCTAGGTTCTGCCCGAGCACCGAATGGTCCGGGAACAGAATGTGTTGGAAGTTTCTGCCGTTGCCGGTGCCGCCGCAACCTTTGTTCGCTGCGCAAAGTGCTGCGCCCGCCAGGGTGATAGGATCAGCTTCATAAGCACGATAGAGATGCCGACCCAGAGCGCCTACATAACCCAAGGACACAACCGTATTCCCCGCAAATTCGCGCTGAATATTCAGGTTGAAGTTCATGGAGGACGGTGTCGTCAGTGTCGGGCTGCTAGTGTTCAAGCTCATCGGTTCGAAGAACGTGAAGTCCACCGGAGTGCCGGGCTTCGGCGCGGTGAATGGGAATTTATTGGGAATCGAGCCAGCACCCGAAACGTCGCTCCACGGATCGGCAAAGGATGCGCTCCCACCCACGTCGCCTACGCCACCCGATGATAGTCCGAAGGGCGGAGCGGCCAGGTTTTGCAGAGCAGTTTCTTCCTCATAGCGGTTGTAGTAGATGCCGAACCCGCCGCGAATCGAGGTCTTGCTGGCTGAGCCATTGGTTAGGCGGCCACCCCAACCTGGGGAGTACGCGAATCCAACCCTCGGGCCAATGTGTCCGTACTTGGTTGTGGTTCCGGAGTTGGTGCAGCCCGGATCGCCAGGGAAGTTCAACCCTGCCGGGGCAGTGGAGAAGACCGTGGATTGCTGCCCAGGGATCAGGCAGTTGAAGGCTTTGCCGCCAAACTGGTTGTTGTTGTAAGGCGTGTCGACCTGGTAGCCGGCGCCAAACGTCAGAGTCAGGTTGTTCTTCGCTTTCCACTGGTCCTGCGCATACGCGTAATACTCATAGGCACGGGCATTGATAACAGCTCCAGAACCCTGGGAGAAACCGTCGGGAATGCCCAACAGGAAGTCTGTGATTGGGCTGCCGCTGGAGAAACCACCATTCCCTCCAAAGCTAAACGCGCCATCAATGTTGAAGAAGAACGGGTTGTCCACCTGGAAGCGGCGCCCATCAAACCCGAACTTCAGGCTGTGTTTGCCCATGATTGTGGTGAAGTTGTCGGTAAGCTGGAAGTTCTGGTCCTTTCTCGGTTGCGGTCCGTTGGTGCTGAAACCCAGAGCGGGTCCGCCGGTAATATTGATAAACGGCAACTGGGCTGCTGCCTGGTCTTGCAGATTGATGTTGGTAAATCCGAAAGTGGAAGGATTCACTGTCTTGGAAGGCTCGACCGTATCAAAGTTAAGCCGGTGATAGCCCAGACGAAATTCGTTCAACATTGAAGTGCTGAAGGTATGCGTGTAGGCCAGGGTGATTTCCTTGGTGTTGGCGCTGCTGAAAGTGCCAAAGCCCGGAAGCGTTCCACCGGTGAAGGGCAAGTCCTGGGTGGCGCGGTTGTAGTTTTCCGCGAAGATACCCCAGATCTGATTGTTCTGATTGAAGTTATGGTCCACACGGGCAATACCCTGGTCGGTCTTGCTAACGTTGGTGGGATCAAAGCTGAATCCGTTGTTGGGCGCGTTGGAGCGAGGAATAAATGTATTCAGCAGGGTGTTCGAAATCCCATTGAAGGCGGAGGTGCCGAGGTTGCCAAAATTAGCATTCGAGCAAGCGGTGATCTTACCCCCTACTACAGTCGGGGTACCGCAGTTGAAGATGGCACCTGAATTGCCAAAAAATGGCGTACCTGCCGGATGTACGGCTCCGTCATCGCCCACAATGGGAAAAGGCGTGGTGTTGCCAGGCCCGTTGGCGATCGCGGAAAGGTTTTCGGCAAAGTTACCGTTCCTCTGGGCGTCGCTGAGTACGGTGGTCACCGTGGGAGTGCCTTGGCGATTATAGGTTCCCTGATAAGACAAGAAGAAGAAAGTCTTGTCCTTGAGCACCGGGCCGCCAATTGTGCCGCCGAACTGGTTCTGGTGGAAGATTGGCTGTGTCGGACCAACGGTAAAGAAGCTGCGGGCGTTCAGGAACGTATCACGGTAGAAGTCAAAGATCCCGCCGTGCCACTGGTTGGTGCCGTTCTTGATGACGGCGTTTACAATGCCACCCGAGTTGCGGCCATATTCCGGGTTGATGGTGGAGGAGATCAGGTTGAATTCCTGGATCGCGTCTGGGCTGGGGATGAACCCTGGCGTATTCAGAGCGATGTCATTGGAATCAGTTCCATTGATCAGATAGCTGCTCTGTGTCGACTGGCTTCCATTGACAGAAAACGTGCCAAAACGATCGTTGGAAGACATGACGCCAGGCGCCAGCTGCTCTAATTGCGTGAAGTTGCGGCCGTTCAACGGGAGATCCACGATCTGCTGCGAACCAATGAGGGTTTGCTGCTGGATGCTGGTGCTTTCCACCTGGACTTTGTCGGCCGTTACTTCAACGGTTTCGCTGACGACGCCCACTTCCAGGCGTATAGGCAGGTCAAATGTCTGGTTTACGACCAGGGTAACGCCTACGGACTTGTAAGCCTTAAACCCTTGCTTGGTTGCGGTCACGTTGTATGTCCCGATGGGCAATTGTAGGAACTGATATAACCCATTAGGCTGGCTCTTGGTGGTGTAACTGATGCCGGTTGCGGTATTCGTGGCGACGATGCTCGCGTCAGAAATGACCGCCCCCGTGGTATCAGCCGCCGTACCGCGGATCGTCGCATAGACGTTGTCCGCAAATGCCGGCTGGCAGGCCACGCATAGGAGCAGTGCGCCTATGAGCAGTACCATCAGAGATTTACTCTTCATTCCATTCTCTCCTGTTTAAAATTTGGTGCCGGAAGAACTTCGCCGTTGAACGATCCAGTGGCTGCATCCCCCCTCGGACTTGCAGTGATACTCTAAAGAGAGTGCAATCCTCACGCCAATCGTATATCTGCCTATTTGTAATGTTTTCAGCTCATTAGTGAAGATCAAACGAGGAGAGATTCAGTTTTTTGTAAGCAGCTCAATAAAAATATACGCAATTTAATACAACTTCGTCGTCTCTGGCAGCATCTTGCACGCGATCCAAAATGCCGCGTTATTCGACCTTCAAGGGCACCACCACGCTTCCCAGCGTTCCCTTCAGGTTATCGCGGACAACGAAATGGATCTTATATTGACCAGGAGGAAGTGTAAGTGAATTAGCGTAATCAAGCCCATGGCTCCGAATTTGAGCGAGATTTTCCGGCGGTAAATTTGTCTCAAGCCGCTCACCGAGTTTTGCGACAACCCGGCCATTGCTATCCAGCGCCACAGCCCGAAAGTCAAAATTAATATGATTTTGGTGTTCATTGTCAATCGACGGTACGCCCGCCGGTACCGACAACAGAAAATGGACTTTTCGCTTGTTCCCTGAAGGCTCGACTTCTTTCCATTCTCCGGTCAGCGGCATCGCCGCAAAGTCCAGGTCGGAAACCATAGCCATCATCTCATCCGCTTGGCGTGCCGTTTCCGGCTCACTGCCTGGATCGTGGAAAAAGAATCCGGAGCGCGCGCGCAGTTTTACATTGTCCCTATGGGCTTTAACGCTGAGTTTGCGCCAGCCTGCTTTGGCGGTACTCTTGGTGTAATAGGAGAGCATGTAGTACTGAGCGGCATCCCCTCCGGCCAGGCGGAAAAGTCCTGAGACATCATTGGAATTATAAAAAGCCTGTCCTCCGGTCATATCTGCCAACTGGCGCATGGTGTCGTGCCGCGCCGAGTTCGGATCAATGAACGCGCCGCTGTCAACCCCATCCAGCTGTTTGGAGCGCACACCGGCGTTCCCGTCGTTGCTGCTGCTACTCGTGGCCAGAGCGGAAGAAATTGCCTTCATGTTGTTGGGATTTGCTCCAGGCACCAAGCCACCGATATCAACCGGGTAGACGGAAACGTTTGCGTCGGCAAGCATGCGAAACGTGCGCTGCCAATCATCCGGAAGGGTCCCACGCGTACTTGACTGGGCCGAGGATCCCAGCGAAAAGGGGAAACCAGTGGACGCCCAGATTAGCGACTTGCGGCCAGGCACGCCCCAAAAATATTGCGCCAACTGCTGAAAATCCTCCAGTGTGATCAAGGATTCCTGGGCTTGACGGGAAGCATCTATCTGAGCCCGCTGCGCCGCCGAGTTGGCCCTTGCAGCAGCCAGCAAATCGGCCATGGAGGAGCTGCCAGTTACGTCCGTCCCGTGCAAGAACGCAATGAGTTGCAGTGCCTCAATATCAGCTTGGGAGTTATCTCCCAGCGCATCAAGACTATGGGTGTCTCGCGAACTGATCACCGACCTCACCTTCTGGACAGCCGTAACCAGCACCGAGGGATCATTCGTAAAATTATGAATAATGCGAATACCGTTGTGCTGCAGTGCCACCAGGGCGATCAGAGTATTTTGGTCCGCGCTCTTTGACAGAAAATCTACCATCATACGATGGCCGTCAGTTGCATCCTGGAATGCAGTATTGATCTGATCCAGGGCTATAATCACCAGTCGTTTTGGCTGTTCTACTACAGTGTTGCCGAATGTGCGGCCTGTGGCTTGCGCCGTTTTCTCCACCTTGGCGGTATTTGCACTGACTTCATCAAGGTGAACAATTGTTTGGACAGCTCCATCCTCCTTGATCTCGAAGTCCTCCGCCCGCATCCCCGCCACGTGATCACCATGCTTAGCCCTCACAATCACCGGCACAATTACCAGGTTGGTGCCGACAGACAATTTCCAGGGCTGAGCATCTCCTGCTTTTTGGGGAACAGGGGAAGGTTCTTGTGCAACAGGTAGCATCGGAACTGCAAGAGCTAACGCAGCCATGATCGAAATTGCGAGTAAGTATCTGCCTCTCATCTCCGTGCTCCTGCCCAGGACACGTCAAAAAGCGTCGGTGTCCATTCAATCTGGATTTGGTGAAGAGAAGTTTACAGCAAAACACCTATTTGGAGGGAAATTCAGGCACTGGCCTGTCAGACATGCGAAAACGCGTCCGGAAGTGTTCTGAAATTAATGAGACAGCGTCTTTGTTACGCTGGGGATCCTGTTGGACAAGATACTTCATGGCTTCCACCAAAAGCCGCTGTCCTTCCACATAGCGTGGATCCGGTTTCCGCGGCTTCGCCTTACGACGGGCTGGGTCCGGCATTTCCGGCTTAATGGGAAGGGTTAAAACTTTAGCCACAGATACACCTCAATCCAGCTTATTCAGATGCTGCCACCGGCCCATACGTGGCGAAAAACCAGCCTGAGGATGCAGGAATCCACCCGAACGGCTCAACCATGATCTCGGGTACGGCACCTCTGCCTCGATCCTCTCGATTTTACTCCTTCAGGACGGACCCGCGCTATCAACTTTTCTTATTCTGGCTTCCTTATTGTGGTTTGATAATTTTGGTGTTTCCGTTCGTATTCAGACGGAATACATCGTCCGGGATCTTTTCATTGAGTTTCATGTTGGTGTAATGAGCCAGCCGGTAGTCGCCAGAATTCTCAAAGAACTGCTGTTTCAGCAGCACGTCTCGCTCCGGATCGATCCACAAAATGATCCTGTTGTACGTTTGCCGTACTTTTTCTTTTTTTGGCGCCAGATCCAGCTTGGCGGTTTTTACTCCATCAACCGTTTCCCAGCCATCTATCTTTACGCCATAATCGCGCTGCAACTCATCCCCACTCGCCCCAAAACCCAGGCTCAGGAACGCTTCCACGTCAGACTTGTTCTTGCCCACGTTGCGCTCGGTTACCTGATTGATCTTCTTTTCGTAGATGCGCAGTATCCCGTCTTTGTAGACCACCTGTTTCGGCGCCTGTCCGCCGATATCAAATGCGGCATCCACGCCTTTCCCAGTCTTGCGAAAATAAATGCGGCCTTTTTGCGTATCCGTGTCGTTCGTCAGCTTCTGGTAGGACTGGAACTCAAAATCGCCCTGCGCCGATTTAAACCCTTTTGACGACTGGTTCATCTTTGACAGCACCATAACAAGGTCGCCGGATGCTGCGGCAGGCTGCCCCACCGCTGTTTGCTGTTCAGAAATGGCTGAGTCTTTCGCCGGCTTTTTCGACTTGCCGGCGTATGCGCTTGCCATCAGCATCACGCAAAACAAGGCTGAAAGCGCAGGGCTCAAATAAGTCCATCGTGAACAGCGGTGCTCAGATTTCATGGTTTCGTTTCTACTTTCTCGGGCGCAGATAAGTTCAGAAAGATTTCTGACAATTTCTTAAAACACGGCTCTTACAAAGACGTTTCGCTTTTCTGCATTTGCTCAATGCGGCACAATTGATCCCAAAAATTTCTCCGCGAATGTCTACGGCTCAGCACTCATCGTGGGGCCTTCATATCCGTGACCGCTTGGCTGTGATGGCTGTCGATGAACATCTATCTATGTATCCAGCCGCGATACGCTACCACGTGCCCGCTGCCATCGCGCACCTGCTCCACGCG
>JBARNL010000465.1:0-8590 GCA_049802955.1 Candidatus Angelobacter sp. | reverse complement strand
GCTCAATCCACGCGAACTGATGAAGCTGCTTTTTATCGGCAAACGCTTTCAGGGTATGAGCAGCGAGGACAAATACAACCAGGTGCAATTGATGACGATGGGCGCCATCGATTTCCTGGACCAGTGGTTTGAAACCGACGTGCTCAAGGCAACCATGTCAGCCTCTGGAATTATCGGCACATTTCTTGGAGTGCGCTCGCCGGGGACGGCCTACGTCCTGCTGCACCACTATATGGGAGAAATTGACGGTGCGTTTCGATCATGGGGGTTCTCGCGCGGCGGCACCGGCGCCATCTCCAATGCCATCGCCGACGCAGCGCGAGAGTTTGGGGCCGAGATCAGAACAGAAGCGCCGATCGCGAAGATCATTGTGAAGAACAACCGTGCGCAGGGAGTGGTGCTGCAAAATGGCGATGAAATCTACGGCGACGTTATCTCATCCAGCGTTGATCCGCGGCTTACGTTCGTCAAGTTCATTGAAGAAAACCAACTGCCGGGAGAATTTCTGGAAGACGTGCGGCGCTACAAGTTCCGCGGGTCGTCCGGCAAGGTGAACATCGCACTGGACGCCCTGCCTGACTTCAAATGCCTGCCGGGAGCCGGAGCACATCTGCGCGGCGCGATTTCAATTTCGCCCAGCGTGGAATACATGGAACGCGCATATGACGACGCTAAGTACGGCAACTTTTCTCGCCGGCCATATATTGACATGGTGATTCCTTCGCTGACTGATCCCTCTGTCGCTCCACCTGGAAAGCACGTGATGTCGTGCTTTGTGCAGTACGCGCCGTATAAGCTGCGTCCGGGATTGAACTGGGACGATCAGCGTGAGGCCTTTGGCAATACAGTGATCGATACGATTTCAGAGTATGCGCCGAATATAAAGAACATCATCCTGAACAAGCAGGTGCTTACGCCGCTCGACCTGGAACGCGAGTTCGGATTAAGCGAAGGCAATATCTTTCAAGGTGAACTTTCGCTGGAGCAGCTTTTCTTCCTACGCCCGGTGCCGGGTTACGCGCAGTTCCGCACGCCGATTAAGAATCTCTACATGTGCGGTTCTGCCACACACCCCGGCGGCGGCATCATGGGCGCGCCCGGAAGGTTGGCAGCGCTTGAGATTCTGAAAGACGGAGCCAGCTAGCTGATGGCTGAGTCTCGCGATGTGATCATTATCGGCGGCGGCCACAACGGACTGGTCACAGCTTTTTACCTCGCCAAAGCCGGTTTCAAACCGCTGGTTCTGGAACGCCGCGCTATAACCGGCGGAGCGGCCATCACGGAAGAATTTTCTCCCGGCTTCTGCTGCTCCACGCTGGCGCATTCGGCCGGCCCGCTACTGTCTGAAATCGTCAGCGACATGCAATTGGCGCGGCACGGCCTGAAGCTGGTGACTCCCGAAGTCGCAGTCACAGCGCTCTCGCCTGACGGCCGCGCTCTGGTTCTATACAACGATGCCGTGCGCGCGGCGCAGGAGATCGGTAAATTTTCGGCGAAAGACGCGGAGCGATACCCCGTGTTCCAGCAGGCGCTGGAGAAGATTGGCCGCGTCATTGGCGATGCGCTGAAGCTTGCGCCACCCAACATTGACGATCCCAGCCGTGGCGATCTCTGGGCCATGCTCCAGACCGGACGCGCGTTGCGCAAGCTGGGCAAGAAAGATATGTACCGGCTGCTGCGTTGGGGGCCAATGCCCGTCGCTGATCTGGTGGCTGAATTCTTTGAGACCGAACTTTTGCGCGCCACCGTTGCCGCGCGGGGAATCTTTGGGACCGCCATGGGGCCCTGGTCGGCCGGCAGCAGCCTGGTATTGCTTATTCGCGGTGCGGGTGATCCGCATCCCGCGGGTTCGTCATTCTTTGCGATCGGCGGGACGGGAGCCATCACACGAGCCATGTCTGCTGCGGCCAAAGAAGCAGGCGCGGAGATTCGCACGTCAGCGGAGGTAAAACAAATCCTCGTGAGAGATGGTGCGGCTAAAGGAGTGCTTCTCGCCAATGGCGAAGAAATTTCCGCCAAGGCTGTTATTTCCAATGCCGACCCTCGTCGCACGCTGCTTGCGCTGATCGATCCTACGCACCTCACGCCGGATTTCGTGATGAAGCTGCAGAACATCCGCATGCCGGGCACGGTTGCCAAAGTTAATCTCGCTCTATCCGCTCTGCCGAAATTCACCGCACTTAACGGCAATGATGCGGCTTTGCGTGGCCGCATTCACATTGGCCCTGAGATTGATTACCTGGAACGAGCGTTTGACGAATCAAAATACGGGAGCTTCTCACAGCATCCATATCTAGAAGTCACCATTCCCTCGCTCACTGATCCGTCGCTTGCGCCAAGCGGCAAGCATGTAATGTCTGTCTACATGCAATATGCGCCATTCAAGCTGAAGAATGCGGACTGGGACAGCCAGCGCAGCGCTTTAGGTGAGACGGTGGTTAAGACCCTGGTCGAGTATGCACCGAATTTGCCGGCGCTGGTGGAAGACGGCCAGATCATCACGCCCAAAGACCTTGAAACAACTTACGGCCTCACCGGCGGACATATCTTCCATGGCGAGCTTGCGCTGGACCAGTTTTTCACCATGCGCCCGCTGCTGGATTGGGCGCGCTACAACACGCCGATTCAGAACCTTTATTTATGCGGCTCCGGCACGCATCCCGGCGCGGGCCTGACCGGCGGCTCCGGAGCGAATGCAGCACGGGAGATATTGAAAGTATTGCGGAGGTAACCCAAACCTTTGAAACACAGAGGAACTGAGGAAGCGGAGGAGAATTGGCCAGTCCCGCTCCTACGCCTTCCTATTTAGATCTCTGGTTTCTCTGCGTTTGATCTGTGTCATCAGTGTCCATCAGTGGTAAGGTTGTTTTTTGAGGTTGTTGATGTCCACGTCTTATTCCAACAGTCGGCCTGAACTCGCAGTTTCGGATGCCATGACGCTTCCTCAGAGCTATTACACGGATCCGGCATGGTTCCAGCGCGAGATGGAAGCAATCCATTTTGAGATGTGGCTCTGCGCAGGACGCGCCAGCCAGATTCCTGACCCAGGAGATTATTTCGTTCGCCAAGTGGCCAATGCCAGCCTAATCATCACGCGCGACGATCAGGGCAGGATACGTGCGTTCCACAATGTCTGCCGCCATCGCGGCACCATGCTCCGCCAGCAGCAAGAAGGCAAATTTGCCGGACGCATCCAATGCCAGTATCACGCATGGACTTATAAACTCGATGGCACGCTGGCCAGCGCGCCGCACATGGAAAAGGTACAGGGCTTCTGCGACGCTGATTATCCGTTGAACGCAGTCGCTGTGGCTGAGTGGGATGGGCACATCTTCATCAATCTTTCAGCTCACCCAATTCCTTTCGACCAGCATCTGGCTGGCCTTGATCACAAATTTGCGCCGTGGCGCATGGCAGAGCTTCAGATGGTTGAGCGGCGTGTTTATCATCTGAAAGCTAACTGGAAGCTGATTATCCAGAATTATTCTGAGTGCCTGCACTGCCCGATCGTCCATCCGCTGCTGCAAAAGCAATCGCACTATATGAGCGGAGATAACGAACCGCCGCAGCCAACATATCTTGGCGGCCGCATGGACCTGCGTGAAGGCGTGCAAACTTTGACGATGGACGGCACGACCAATCGCTGCTCATTGCCCGGTCTCAGCGGCGATGATCAACGACACGTTTACTACTATTGCCTGTTGCCAAACTTCTTTCTCAATCTACATCCTGACTACATGCTGACGTTCACCATGTGGCCAAAAGCGGCGGACCAAACGGACATCATCTGCGAGTGGCATTTTCATCCCGACGAAATCCGCAAGCCCGGCTTCAATCCGCATGATGCGGTGGAGTTTTGGGACATCACCAACAAGCAGGACTGGGCGCTTTCTGACCTGGCGCAACAAGGAATCAGTTCCAAAGGCTATCAGCCAGGGCCATATTCCAATCGAGAAGAACTACTGCTGGCGCTGGACAGGTTCGTCCTGGAGCGAGTTGGGAAAAGCTTATGATGGTCATATTTTTTGACTGGACATAAATTTTGTCCTATCTCATAATGATAGGTATGCAGAAAATCAATGCGTCGAAATTCAAAGAACAGTGTCTGTCAATTTTAGACAACCTTGATCCTGAAGGGGTCATGATCACAAAGCACGGGAAGCCGGTTGCACGTCTCATTCCGGCGGGCTCGGATTGTGCTGCCCTGATTGGCAGCATGAAAGGCAAGATCAAGGTACACGGCGATATCCTCTCAACGGGAATTGAGTGGGATGCTGAATCTTGATACTCACATCCTCATCCATGCTTTGCAGGACAAGCTAAAGAACCAAGAACGCCAGCTATTGGCCCAGGATTCGTGGAGTATTTCCGCGATCGTGCTCTGGGAGCTTGCAAAGCTATCGCAATTGAACCGGATTACCTTGGACATTCAGTCCCCGGATTTCAGCCGTGCACTTTCGCGAATACATATCTGGCCCCTTGATTTGGCGGTGTGCAATAAAATCATAGAACTTGATTTTCGAAGCGATCCGGCCGATGAAATAATAGCTGCAACGAGCGTGCTTCATCGCGTTCCGCTTATCACCAGAGACGGTAAAATTCGCCGATCCAAAGTTGTTCCCCTAGCTGTAGCTCCCGCCGCCAAATCCCTCACCTAAAACTTCGCCATGCTCTCCATCGCCTTAAACAAATCTTCTGACTGCGGCAGGATCACGTCTTCCAGAATCGGCTGGTACGCGACAAACGTATCTGTCGCCGCAACGCGCTTTACCGGAGCATCCAGATATTCAAACAGCTCGTCGCCAATGCGCGCGGCGATTTCCGCGCCGTAACCCCAGCTTCTTGTATCTTCATGCACTACCAAAGCGCGGCTGGTTTTGCGGACAGATGTCGCAATCGCCTCCCAGTCATATGGGTTCAGGGTGCGCAGATCGATCAACTCCACGCTCACATTCTGTTCGCGTTCAATCTTCTGTGCGGCCTGCAAAGCGCGCGGAACTGTAGCGCCATAGGTGATTACCGTGAGATCTTTTCCTTCTTTCACAATTCTCGCCTTGCCGAACGGAATCATGTAGTCCGCGCCGGGATATGGTGCGCGGCCAAAGGTTTCACGGTAAAGGCGCTTGTGTTCCAGGAAGATCACTGGATCATCACAGCGAATGGCCGTGCGCAACAACCCATTGGCATCTAGCGCGTTCGAGGGAAAACATACCCGCAATCCTGGATTGTGCGTAAACAGGCTTTCTCCGCACTGTGAGTGATAGACGGCGCCGCCGGTCAGGTAGCCGCCAATGGCAACGCGGACCACCGCCGGGCAGGAAAAGTTTCCATTCGAGCGCCAGCGCATTACGGAAAGTTCATTGCGAATCTGGTGATACGCAGGCCAAATGTAGTCGAAAAACTGTATCTCGACCACAGGTTTCAATCCGCGTGTGGCCATGCCAATGGCGCGGCCCACAATGTTGGCTTCCGCCAGCGGAGAATTGAACACGCGCTCGCCGCCAAACTCCATCTGCAAGCCGGAAGTCAGCTTGAACACGCCGCCCTTGCCTTTGATTTGTTTTTCCTTGAGATATTCTTCGCGGCTGCAATCCGCCACGTCCTCACCAAAGACCACAATACGATCATCGCGGCGCATCTCGTCCTTCAGGCACGCGTTGATCAGGTCAGCCATTGTTTTATCTGCGCCTTGT
Source organism: Candidatus Angelobacter sp. (assembly GCA_049802955.1). Taxonomy (GTDB): domain Bacteria; phylum Acidobacteriota; class Terriglobia; order Terriglobales; family Acidobacteriaceae; genus Angelobacter. The sequence goes on along the minus strand of JBARNL010000465.1, from coordinate 2,897 downwards.
GGCTGCGGATCACTGGCCATCTTGCGCGCATCAAGCGCTTCAGAGTAAACGTGCCTGTAAATCGAATCCGCGGCCGGTAAAGCCGCCTTTAAAGCCTCCTCGGCAGCGGCCTCCACTTCCTGGTCCACTGATTTTTCCAGCTTGTTCACTCCGGCTTCATCAAGAATGTTTTCGCGAATCAAAAACATTTGCAGACGCGTCACGGGGTCGCGCTTTGCATCCTTTTCGCGCTCCGTGTCAGGACGGTAAAGCCTCTCGTCATCGGAATGCGAGTGCGAATACGGACGCGTGACATGTCCATGGACCATTGCCGGCCCTTTGCCGGCCCGAATGTAATCCACTGCGCGTTTGCAGGCGGCGTAGGAAGCCACTACATCGGTGCCGTCACATTCTTCCAAATGCAGGTTGGGAAAATTGCTGACCAGTCTCGATATGCTTCCTCCCGCGGTCTGCACTTCCACGGGAACCGAGATAGCGTATCCGTTGTCTTCTATCAGAAAAAAGACCGGCAGCTTGAGGTTGCAAGCTGAGTTCATGGCTTCCCAAAATTCGCCTTCGCTTGTGGTGCCGTCGCCGGCGGAAACGTAAACCACTTCGTCGCCATGGAACCTAACATCCTTGAACTGGCGATAATCACCGCCATCCTTCTTTGCCGCCTTTGCCGCTTCCGGATGCCGGCTGAAATACCGGCCCGCCTCAGCGCATCCCACAGCTTGCAGGAACTGCGTTCCGGTGGGCGAAGACTGGCTAACGATGTTCAGCTTTTTGTGTCCCCAGTGTGCAGGCATTTGCCGGCCGCCGGAAGCAGGATCATCAGCCGCGCCCACACCTTCCAAAAATTGCTCATAGGGAGTCATGCCCAGCGCCAGACAGAGAGCGCGATCGCGATAGTATGGGTAAAACCAGTCATAACCCGCTTTGAGATTCAACGCCGCCGCCACCGTAAGCGCTTCATGTCCAGCGCCTGAGATCTGGAAGAAAATCTTCTGCTGGTTTTTCAGCACCTTTTCCCGGTCGTCCAGCCGCCGCGAAAGATACATGAGCCGGTAAATATCCACCAGTTGCTGGCGCGTGAGCCCTTCATAGTTTTTCGCCGGCATGTCGGCCACTGCGGAAGCATTCTTCTTGGACTCGATCTTGGTTACAGCCATGGGTCTCCTCTAAAAGACACGGTGGGTTTTTGGGGCGTACTTGGGATTACGTTCCATTTTAAATCCTAAGGTGTTTACCGGGATATACTGAAAACGGATGATTCGCAAAAATCGCCCCATCCCGGGCCACACCGCCAAACTCCTAATTTTTGACCTCGACGGGACCCTGATTGACTCCCGTGAAGACCTGGCCAACTCCGTCAATGCCATGTTGATTCATTTTGGCAAGAAGGAGCTGCCTCATGAGGTCATCGCCAGCTATATTGGTGATGGCGCGCCCATGCTGGTCCGCCGGTCCCTGGGCGATCCTGACGATGAAAGTTTTGTCCAGGATGCAGTGCTCTATTTTATGGGTTGGTATCGCGAACACAAACTCGATAACACTTATGTCTATAACGGCGTGAAAGAGGCGCTTGAGGCCATCCAGAAAAGCCGTGACGGGGCTTCCACCCAAGAAACCCCAGCACTGAAAATGGCCGTCCTAAGCAATAAGCCTGTAGGGCCTTCGCGCGCGATCGTGGAAGCACTTGGCCTTGCTCCGTATTTCTTCCAGGTTTATGGCGGCAACAGCTTCCACACCAAAAAGCCCGATCCCACAGGTGTGCAAGCTTTGCTGGAAGAAGCTGGCGTTTCCGCGGAAGAAACAATCATCATTGGTGACTCAGATACTGACGTGCTCACCGCCCGCAATTCCGGGATTTACTCCGTCGGCGTGACGTATGGCCTGGCGCCTCACACCCTGCAAGATGCGCCGCCTGATGTGCTGATCGACCAGCCACACGAACTGGCGCTGGTATTGGGATCACGCGAGCAGTGCCGGTTGGAATTTCAAGCCGACTAGCACTCTATAACCGGCTTTTAAGAATTTATTCGACATTACGATGTCCATGCAGGATGGAAACAACCCGCAGTGGCTTGGTGTCGGGCCGATATACGACTAAGTAGGAGTAGACGGGGAAGAACTTTACTGGCTGTTCCGTCAAGTTTCTGCGCCAATGTCCAGCGCCAGGATTTTCTGCCAGAAAGCGGATTCTATCCAGAATTACTGATTCCACACGATCCGCCATCTCGCTGCTGCTTTGTTTCTTGATGTAGCGTCAAATTTGGACCAGGTCGGTTGCGGCTTCCGGGGCAAGAAGATATCGCCCTCTCATTCAGGATTGGCTTTCAGCTTTGACGAGTAAGCCTCCAGTTGGTCCTCAGGAATCCCTTCACCGCGATCAAGCTGGTCAATGCCACGCTGGATCTTGGTTTTGATCCCTTCTCTGTTTTCCAAAAGCCAGCGGTCCTGCTCTTCCTGGCTCTCCAGCAGGCGCAGCAACAATTCCTCCAAGCTGTTGGATCCTGTCGCCTCAAGTCGCTTTTGCAACCTTGCTTCCAGCTCAGCATCGCGAATTTGGATCGTCATCGCTCGCTCCTGTCGCAGTGGACTCTTCCTATTTCAATGCTAGTTGAAGGTGGAAGAAAGTCAATATTAAGGACACTACGCTTCACGGACACCCGCCATGCATGGGCCGAGAAATAGTGGCCCCCGGACTGGTCCGGAGAACCGACAAATAACAGAGCCGTTTTAGAGTCTATGGATTCTCTCTACCTATGAACGTCAGTTCTATTTTTCCTAAGGCGCTGCCGCACCGCTTTCTTTCCCTTCTTGGCCAGTTCTTTTCTGCGTTCTTCAGCGTGAATAAACACATCATCAGGATCGCTGAGTTCCTTTTCCCTCGCCTGCCGGACTTTGCCATAGCG
>JBARNL010000464.1:0-2469 GCA_049802955.1 Candidatus Angelobacter sp. | reverse complement strand
GGAACAAACTCAAGTGTTGAAAAGAGTTGCCCGCGCGCAGCAGACGGCCAGCGGTGGTACTTTGTGCAATACAGTGAAACGGATTCTGCGTCGGAAGGATGCCGAAGTGAGCTGAAAATCGCTGCTCTGCAATGCTCCATACCTTCGAAGAGCTTTCCGGGTCGATCTCCGAACGTGGCAACGTATAAGTATTTGCTGTGGATCCTTAGTACCTCTCGGGTTGCTTCCATCCGAGAGGAGGAGGTCAGTGGGAGCTGAACGATAAAACTGAAACCGCCCTCCCTGGAGCGAAGAACAAGACAGCGCTCAATGAAAAGGGCATACAGATTGCCTGCCTTTTCGGTAAGATAGTTACGTATTCCATATGCCTTCTTGACGGCCGAGTACTCACGCCAGGGTGGATTGCCAATCACTGCGTCAAAACCGCCCTGCCGCATAATTCCATAGAACTCGACAAACCAGTGGAAAGGTTGGTGGGATTCCCGCCAGTGGGAAAAGTTTGCCTTGTCGCCTTTCTTGATGTTGTAGTCACCAGCAAGATAGTCATCGAGTTCGTCGCGGAGCTCGCCTAGCCGCCGATGCACATCCGCCTTCCATCCGGCCAACTCTTCGGGTGATCCCATACCGCCGACTACCTGCTCCTGGCGGAAACGCTCGAAGGCCATTCGAGCGAGGTCGGCTTTTTCGGCAATTTCCGTTTTCTTCTCGCCGTGCCCCAGTCTATTCAACGCCTTGTCGAGTTCCTCGTCCGTTGCGTATCCGACGAGTGTGTTTCCCGCGCGGATGTTGAAGTCGATATCTGGTAACGGTTCGATCTTATCGCCCGGATCGACTTGCGCGACGAGCTTGAGGAATAGGCGCAGCTTGCAGATTTCAGTGGCTTCTTCCATCATATCGACGCCGTACAAATTGTTGAGGATGATTGATTTGAGGATGAAATAACGTGGGCTTGGGTGCCGTGTCTTATCGTTCATCTGTTGCAACGTCTCACGGAAATCCTTGAACTTCTCCGGGCTATGCTTCTGGCCGGAGCGGTCAAGATCGTCGACAAATGCCTGCATGCGAACCAAGCAGGTGTCGTACAACTGTTCAAGGATGTTCAACGCGGCGAACAGAAACGCGCCGGACCCACAGGCCGGGTCGAGTACCGAGACGCTGCGGACAGCTTTGTAAAACGCCCGTAGCAGTTCCGGTCCTTCGGCGTTGGCGATGACCTCCTCGGCAAAACGGAGGATGTCGAGGTTGTATGTGATGAGATCGTTGATCGACCGAATCTCGTAAGCCGCAAGCTTGCCACGAACCTCGTCGCTTCGCGCACGCCGGGCCAGGGCTTCGCGCCACGTCTCGGTCGGCAGAGCGTACTCTAGCTCAGCAGGCTTGTTCCAATCGCCGCGTTTGCTCACGTCCTTCAAGGCAGCCGCGATATGTTGTGGAAGATCCTTATCGGTGCCCTTCAGCATGGCAGCGTGAATGTATCGGTCGGGATCGGCCTGCAACAGTCGCCAAACGGAGTGCTCGCCCTCGAATGCGATCCGACACGACTTGCGCGCCATATCGAACAGCGCCGGAATAATCGTGTTCTTGCTGATGTATGCAGTAATGTCCTCTTTGGTGTAGTACGCGCCCATATCTTTCTGGTTAATGTACTTCTCGAAGACGTAACCGAGAACATCCGGATTAATCTCGCGGCCCGTTCGAGTTGGCCGGTCGTCGAGATGCCAGTCGTACTGCTCAAAGAAGTCAAAAATCTGCTCGAAGGCCCTATCGGGAACCGCGATGGTTTTTCCGCATAGCTCCTCGATTTGGTGTTTCAGGAACAGTCCTCCATTCAAATAAGGGACACGGCCCAACAGTGTGTTCATTTCTGCGCTTCGCTGCTCTTCGCGCTTGGCAAATCCCTCGAAAAATAGCAAACAGAGAAACTCGCGATAAAACTTGTCTTTTCCGCGCCGCTTACTTTCCGTCAGCTTGTTAGTTAGGTACTGTTGGTCGCCACCAAGGAAGCCCTTCTTCTGGACGAAATAGATGAACATCAGTCGATTCAGCATCACTGAGGCATACCAGCGTTGAAGCTTCCCATCTGGTATTCCCTTAGTGAACTTTAGGAACGCATCGTGTTCCTTCTTGAATAGCTCGTAGAACTTTTTCGTGACCTTCTCGACATCGAATGCGGTGCCAACCCTTCCGACGGTTTCAGTGATATTTGCTTCATCTTCGAGGACGAAAGCGATGCGTTGAATCTTCTGAATAAGAGCGTCGCCGGATTGTCGTGTGTAGAAGAGTTGCTCCCGGCAAGCTGAGCTCTTACCTGATTCTCGCTTTACCCATTGCCACACTTGGACTGTCTTGGCGAGATCATGAAAGATGATGATGTGTTCGCGCGCTGTCTTCGAGACCTGTGTATCGATCTTGCGCCGAGTACTATACTTTGGAAATTGAGCGTCAGTCGGAGGAACACACTCAAAGACT
>JBARNL010000463.1:0-3332 GCA_049802955.1 Candidatus Angelobacter sp. | reverse complement strand
GGATTTTGGGGCCCGGACAAGATGCTCACATTCGGATCCGCCGCGCAACTTGTAGCGTCTGCCGGCCAGTTCACGGCGACAAAAGTCAGCCAGGAATAAAGATCTGTGGGAGACTGGCCGGGAGTTCCGTTCAAGTCGAGTGGAATGACCGCGCAGGTTTTATCAATCACCGTCGGGACAGGTGGGAAAGTGCTGGTTGAGGACTCGGAATCGGCGCACGTTACCGGCGTAGATTGCGCTTTGGCTTGGCCTGCGGGCGCATTGGAAGCGCTCTGCTGAGTGTTGGAACAACCTTGCGTTACTGCCACAATGCAGCACGTGATTACCAGCAACATAACAAATGGAAAAGAGAATGCAATTTTTTTCATTTTTTGGGCTCCTCCATGCAGATCGAAATACCAAGTTGCCAGAGAGATTTAGTCGCGTTGCCGCGCATTATGTCACGAGCCGATGCATCGTGAACGCGAAAAGGAATTACATAACGAATTCGAAACAAATTGTAGGAGGTCGAATCGGAGGATGATGCGCAGTACCGGTAGCGTAACCGGAGTAAAAAAATCCAGAATAGCCGAAAAATTCCGCGGCGCAGAGACCACGCACATTTGTCTCTGCACCGCGAACAATGCGGTTATTGTGAAGAAGCTAATTCCTGCCGTGCTCTCCGTCTGCTTTGGGGATTGCGCCGTCGTCGAACAGGTCAGACAAATCGGTGGCGTTAACTGCGTCGCCCAGGAAAGGGCCGCCGCCAGTGCGGAAGATTTCCTGCATGGTGCGCAGATCAGAAGAATGGGTGAGGTTGACCGTGCTGGCATAAGGAACGCCGTTCACGTTCTTGTGAGCGCGCGGGGAAATGACGATTTCGGCAATGGTGTGGTTAAAGTCATCCGGATTGTCATTGGCGACGCCATCCTGCTCGGATTCGTCAAACCAAATAACGATGACGCCATGCTCTTTGTATGCTTTTGAAGCCATGATCACGGGAATGATCTGCCGCAGGAAATCGTCTCCCTGCAGGATCTTTGCCGGATCGCCGGTCAGCCCTTTGTAGCCGCCGGCGAGCGTGGTGTGCATGTCGTTGAACTGGTCAGGAGAGATAAAGTTGTAGTCGGCAACGGTGTTGTTGGCTAGATCGGCAAAGAGCTGCTGCAGCGGGGCATATTGAAAGCGCAACGGATTCCCCGTTGAAGGATCGTTGCCGCCATTGCTGTCCGTGAAAAATACCTGCGGATTGTGCTTGGCCGCGTAATTGAACTGGTTGGAGCCATTGAATTGATTGAAGCTGCCCGGCGCAAAAGTTCCGGAAATGCTCTTGAGAGGAACTGTCCATTGATCGCGCGGAAGAGGAACGTTGGTGAGTTGGCCGTTCACAGTGATGAGGTCAGTATCTTCCTGATATGAGCGCCACGTCTTTCCGGCGTTGGTGAGAAAAGCGGCAAGATGCTGCGCTGTGTTCTGATTCGTGCCGCCCACGGCGGCAAAGGGATCATTGTCATTGAACACGCCGAAATTGGTTCCGGCTTCAGCCCAAAGATAGTTGGGTTCAGAAGGATGAATATGCGGATTGTTGCCGCTGGGAGTAGCCAAAACGTTGTGATAGTTTGCGGCAAAGGCCGTCTGCTCACTGATATTTACCGGGCGGCCGTTGATCACCGCAACTGCCGTTCCATTTACCAGGCCGTTGATGAACGGCGCTGCCGGATTCTGAAAGATCTGCTGGATCCCGCCGGTGAATTGGTTAGCCGGCTGAGTCCAATTGTGGTTTTCCATGGCGATCACGAAAACGGTCTTGATTTCTTGCGCGCCGGCGGTCAAGTGACCCATGGTGAACAACAGGGCAAATACGCCCAGGATGCCGATACGTCTGACGTGCGACATTGATAGCTCCAGATGTTTAAGATTGGCGGCGAGCGCTGGCTGGCGGTCAGTTGAAGACCCGGGGGACCATCGCGCCACAAGCTAAGGGATAGCAGGGCTGTGTGGAAGTACGGTGAAGGGAATGTTACTTTTTGATGAATGGGAGTACGCGCTGCGTAAGAAACGTTTGGCGGAAAAGAAGTGCGGCTGGCGCGGAAAAAGACATCACCCGGCGCAATCTAATTCAAGAACGCCACCGACTGGACTCCGGCAACCTCAAAGCGCTTGCGGCAACGGACGTTCTTACACATGACCATATCGTCGCGGCGGACCATATAGGACTGCGCTTTGGCGAACTTGGCGCGGTCACGCTCATCGGCGCGTCCGAAGAGCTGCTTTTTCTTGGTCCGCACCAGCCATGCGAGTTCATACTCGCCAGCCTGACGGCAATGGGGACACGTAAGCGTGTGGGGCTTCTTGGATTCTTTTTCGTCGAAAAAATCGCGCTCGTCCATTTGACTTATATTATCAACCACAGAGGGCGTTGGGAGCACGAAGAAATGCTGGAGACCGTTACTGGTTGAGGGCCAGGATAAATCTCCAGCGGAGAAACCCGAAGTGCATCCGACGACCTAGTTCACCACCAGAACCAGGTTCTTGCTGTGAGTTGTGCTGCCGGAAGTACCATTGACCGTGAACGTAAATGTGCCTGCCGGAGTCGGCCCCGGAGGGACCTTGCTGCTCCCGCTGCCACAAGAGATCACGAATCCCATGAGGATGAAGCAGAAGAAGAACCCAATTTTATTCAAGCGAATGCCGGATGCGCCGAGGACGAGAGCAAACACTGCCGCGAGCGAATACCAGACCTTTGTACCCGGGTTGTGCAAAGAAGCTGTGGGCCGGGCAGTTGTGCTCACGGCCAAGCTAATGTTCACAGACTCAGTACCGGGCTGCAAAGCCAATGTATTCGCCGGAAAGACGCAGCTTGCTCCCTGCGGGAGATTGCTGCAACTAAAGCTGACAACGCCGTTGAAAGCCGTGGGACCAGGCGGAACTGCAGCACCTGAAATGATCATGTCATAGTCGGCTGTCTGCCCTGCTGTGACGGTGGCAGTGTTGGTGCCGGGCACAAGCATGTTCAGGCCGAAATCGGTGAAGCCGGCGCCGCTCAAGGTAAACGTCTGCGGGCTTCCGGGCGCATCATCCACAAAGGTAATTTGCGCCGTTTGGGTTCCAGCGGCGGTGGGAACAAAGTTAAATCCTGCGACAATGGGTGATCCCGCGCCGGGCTGAACAACAAGCGGCAGCAGATTGCCTGTGCTAGCGCTGAAGCCCGCGCCTGTAACCGTTATGGCGGTCACCGTTATTGCGGATGTGCCGGTATTCACCAGGCAAAGTCCCTCGGGCGCACTGGTGCCAACTTGTAAAGACCCAATATCAATGGTGGAATTGGGCGGAATCACGGTCTTGGAGCAGCC
>JBARNL010000462.1:0-4021 GCA_049802955.1 Candidatus Angelobacter sp. | reverse complement strand
TAGCAACACTCTCCTAAGCCGCCTCAACAACAAGGAAACGGGCATCATTGTTATTGTCATGCAAAGGCTCCACCAGGATGACTTGGTCGGCCACGTGTTGGAGCAGGAGGGCTGGGACGTTTTATCGTTCCCCGCCATCGCTGAAGAAGACGAAACTCATGTCATTGAAAGTCCATGGGGCCGGCGGCTGTTTCAACGTAAGGCCGGTGAGGTCCTGCAGCCAGAACGTGAGTCTAGACTCGCGCTCGATGGCATCCGTCGGACGACTGGAGAATATGACTTTGCCAGGCAGTACCAGCAGAGTCCGATGCCTCTGGGCGGCGCCATCATAAAGACGCATTGGCTCACATATTATGAGCCTGCTAGCCTCCCTGAAAGATTCACCTGCGTGCTTCAGAGCTGGGATACCGCCAATAAGAGCGGGGAACTTAATGATTTCAGCGTTTGCACCACCTGGGGCGCCATTAATGATCACTATTACCTGCTTCACGTCTTCCGGCGGCGTCTTAATTACCCCGATCTCAAGCGCGCCGTGCAGGAGCAAGCTCAGCGCCAGCACGCTTACCTGCACCCCGCCGATACGATCTTGATCGAGGACAAGGCGTCGGGAACACCAGAGCCATCGTTAAGCACTGACTGAACTCAGGCATGTCCAGTATGTTCCCAAGGCTGGGCCATTCGCCAGAGCTTCGATTCATCGCGTTTTTCGGCATCCGAAAAGTGGAGTGCCGATTTGCCTAGCAGAGAAAAGCGCTCCAAAACTCAGATTTCCAGTACTCTTCCGGTAATCATTCGGTTTCATGGAGGCGAGAAAAGGCGCAGAAAGCGGGTATTTGGCACGGAATCAGAGAACAATTTTCTGAGCTGCAGACTGAATGGCGGGGGGAGAGTCATTCGAACCCTCCGTCGACTTTTGAAGCGGATCAATTGGGAACCGTAGCCCATGATCGTTTCGGTGCAAAACTCACCAGAATCGCTGGCGTGCAATGCGGACGATAGGGCGCTGAAATTCAAAAGCGGAACAGAGGACCCGGCGGCAGGCTTGGGCGGTATGAGCAGGCGCGCTGCATCTAAATGCGTCTTTACGGCGTTTTCGTAGCCCTCAAGGCGAGCGATAAATGTGGGAATGAGATCGGAGTTGTCCAAGTGGGCAGTCACAAAATCTGGGGGATCATCAAAATTGATCGACTGCGAAGAATCTTTCCACTGCGCGAACTGGCGCGCTTCGGTCCAAGCATCGAGCGAAACACGCGCAGAAGTCGTCATCTTGACACGAGCGAGGAAATCGTGGAGGTCGCTAAGAGCGGCGTGGGCGCGCCGGAGTTCGAGCACTAGGTTCGATGTGGAAGAGGAATCTTTGTGCGACGACGCCTCGACCTGCTGCAGGGAGATACCGGCGTCGGTTACCAGTTGCGCCAACTGAATCACATCTTCATAGAAGGGAACTGCCAAAGTGTCACGATCGAGAATGCCTGTCGGCTCGATCCAATCCGGGATCGGATAACCATTCTTCAACGGAAGAGCGAATCCCTGCTGGGCCAGCCGATCCCGGTCCTCTAAGGTGAAACCCAGAAAGAAACGCGGATACTGCGGCTTGGTGTTGACGGAAGAAGGAAGATTGGTTGCGCGAAGATACCGGTTATAGTCGTCCTGTTTCTCCTTCACCTTATCTGAGTACAATGCATGGGGCCATCGCTCCCAACCGACAAGCTGTCCACTGGCATCGAGGACTCGCCGCTTGCCGTCGCTGTCGATCACCTTAGGAGCGTCAGAACCGACACGGGCGAGACCAAGAGCAACACGTGACTCCTCTGCCACAGCAACCGGCATGAAGGACTGAGACTCGACCTCTTTGTCCATCAACTTTTCTGCGTCGTGGTAGTAAAGGTATGCCTCGCTGCCGCTACCCTGCTTTTCTTTGAGAGCGGCCAGAATCGCAAGCGAAGTGGGATCATGATAGACCGACCCCGTCCGAGACCAAATCAGGGCCGCGTTGTCGTCTTTTTGGCGCAGAGCTAAGGAGGCGAGCCGGCCAACGCAAGGCGCTTGCTCCTTGCAGCCTCTGTAGGCGAGTTTCGCCTCCTCGGTGCGCCCTTCGCTCTCCATCAGCATGCCCTTTGCAATCTCATAATTCATCATCCAACCGGGAGTAAGAATACCGTCCGGCCGGGAATATTCGGGATAGTAATTGACCAGTTCTTCTAGTTGATTGAAAGCGTGCGAGGCATCATTTGCCGAACCCATCATGGCGAGGAGTTGCACCTTGGCAGAAAGATAGTGGGAGATCAAAGGTATGTCCAGCATCCCGCAAAAAGGATCACCACCACCATGCGAGCCGAAGATCCCGCAATCATGTCCACGATTGGGCTCATTAGCCTCCGCCTGTTTTTTCGCAGCGGCGAGGCAGGTCTCAGCTTCGACCAAAGCTCGATCCAACTTACCTTCGTAGGTGAAACGCATCATCAGGTGCGGCTCGCAAATCTGCACCGGTGGTTTCTTCATCTGCGCGGAAGCGCCGGGCTCGGTCAGAATAAAAACGAAGAGAACCAAAAACGGGCGAGCGAAACGGCCCAGCCGTAACATCGAAGAGGTCTGCGGATTGGGATGCAAGTTCATCGGTTCAGCGCCCATCAAAAGTCATTGTGCCGCCCGCAATCCCGCGTAGTTGGCTCTGGGCGAGGCCGTCAGAGGGATGTAAATTGAGGATCGCGATGAGACTTCGCTGGAGGCCTCACTGTACTCGCGGCTGGCCTGTTCCCGCTCGCGGCGCTGCTGCCGCTCGATCTCGCGCTGCCGCTGCCGTTCTTCCCGCGCGACTTCCGCATCGATCTTGTCGCGATAACGCTTCGCCTGGTGTACGAGCCAACCGTAGCTCACGGGGCGCTCGGAATTCACAACAGGCTCGATCAACTTGCGATCGCACGCAGATAGGTTTGAGCTTTCGCTGCGGTAGAAGTTGGAGATAATCTCGTAAGAGAGGACTACGCCGGCAGCGTTCTGGACTACGTTTGCCTTGAAGCCGTCGGGGTCGGCGCAGGCATACCGGATGAGCGCCCTTAAATAATGCCAGCTGGCTTCGCGGGATTCCCTAATGCCGGAGATCGAGGTAGCGGTACTGGGATCGGTTATCTCCCGCTGGCGAGCCCAGTAACTCTGTTCCAAGGCGTCGACCTTCGCTGCGTCCTTGGCAACCTCCGCGAGATAGTGGCTGTCACTCGCAGCGGCGGGCGGGCGGACCCTTTCGCCACCATGGGCGAGAAGGTATTGCGCAAATACCTCCGGTATGACGATCCCGGCTGAGGTCTTAGGAAGATTCAGTTCGATGCCTGCCATCTTGGCGACACGCTCGGCGAAGTCGCCGCAGTTGCAAGAGAGCCGCCAGTGTTTCCCCTCTTTGCGGGCTGCTTCAATACCGCGAATTGCGTCGTCGTAATTGTCCTTGGAGATGTGATAGGTACCCTGCACATCGGCGTGATGGGTGCGGTCGTTGCGTATCTCGCCACCAGTGCCGAAAGGCGCTACCCCTTTCGTGAAGGTATCTTCCTGCGCCTCGGAAGGATAGAAGCCGTAAAAATTGTGGTTATGTTTATCGGAGAGCTCCACGAAGACATGGCCCAAACCGCCTTCATCGACGTAGATGGTCAGGGTGTGGTCCGTAGGTGCCGTCTGGAAGGCGAACGCGGACGTGCAGAGAAACACACCGACAAGCATGAATCCGAAGCGGCTCATACTAGAATCCTCCTCGGCCGGGGTGACGCCAGCAATAATACACCAAGATGGCCGGTCGCGAGTACTGTGCTCAGCGAATCAAACTTCCCGCCTCTTACACGAAGAGCCAGGCAACCGTGCCTGGATCCTTTCCAGGCCGCACGAAGCAATCCGGAAGTAACGAGGGTATCTTTTAATTCCAGAAACAAGTGGGTTTTGAATTTTCGGGCGAGCCGACTTCTGCGTTGACATTCAGGGGGTTCTCCGGCGATTCAGGAGAGGTTTTGGAACACCCTTTCTCAACGGGTGAGAC
>JBARNL010000461.1:0-2176 GCA_049802955.1 Candidatus Angelobacter sp. | reverse complement strand
ATCGAGTCACGCGTTGCACCGGACGTTATTCAAGCTTTACGGCAAAAAGGCCACAATCTAATCGTCCGCGCCGAATACACCGCGCTCATGGGGCGCGGGCAAGCGGTGATGCACAACTCGAAAACGGGCATGAATTGGGCGGCTTCTGATCCGCGCGCCGACGGAGTGGCTGAGCCCGAACCAATCCATTAGATTGGTTTCTGAAATCCCGAAGCGATAGCGAGGGATCGCTATCAACTCGTAGGACCCCTGGGTTCACCGTAATTCAGGTATATGAAGACTGATTCAGAAGGCTTGTTCGTCCTTAAACACAATTTTAGCGTAGCGTTCCCTCGCTGCGTTCGGAATTTCAAAAGCAATTACTCAATTACCAGTTTCTTCCTTACACGTGTTCTTCGGCTGAAGAAATCATAGGCAACAGGAGCACTGGCGCTTTCATAAATTCAAACCGATTGATGGTTTCCAAGGCGCGCTGCACAGTGGTTTCCAGGGTTGACTCCAGCGTGATCACGAATGAGAGCCGGTCTTTGGCCATGTTGGGTTCCTGGATCACGGAATCAATATTGATTCCTTCGCGCGCAATCGCTTCTGCCGTCCGCGCAAGGATTCCCGGCTGATCGTTTACAGTAAGGCGCAGGAACCAGCTCACAGGATTAGGCCGCGGCAGCGGATGCAACGGCTCTGCGCGATGAAACCCTTTCAACAGGCTGCTCTCTGTCTGTCCGCGAGCAATCTGCCGGGCAATTTGTAAAACGTCTGAAAGCACCGCCGTTCCGGTTGCGCTGCCGCCGGCGCCGCGTCCATAAAGCATTTGCGTGCCCACGCTTTCACCGGCAATAAATATAGCGTTATTTGCGCCAGCGGCCTTGGCCAGCATTGAGTCGCGCGGCTCCAGCCATGGTTGCACCGCAATATGCACGCCTCCCGCCGCACGCTCTGCTGAGGCCACAAGGCGGATGGTCGAGTTCAGACGGTGCGCGTAATGGAAATCAGTGGAGGTGATATTGCGAATACCGATAACGGGAATTTCCGAGGCCAGCACAGCATGGCCAAAAGCGATGCGCGCCAAAATGGCGATTTTATCGCGAGCATCGAGCCCGTCGATATCGAGGCTGGAATCAGCTTCAGCGTAGCCCGCTGCCTGCGCCTGCTCAAGGGCGTGCGCAAACTCAATACCGTGCTGCTCCATCTGCGTAAGAATGTAGTTGCACGTGCCATTCACAATTCCGTAAACGGCAAGGATGCGATCTGCGGCCAGCGCTTCAGAGATTGCGCGGATCACCGGCACGCCGCCCGCGACAGTGGCTTCAATTCCTATGGGAAGATTTTTCTCCTGTGCCAGGGCAAACAGCTCGTCGCCATGCAAAGCGATAAGCGCTTTATTCGCAGTGACCACAGCCTTGCCGTTTTCCAGACTGGTGCGTACAACATCACGCGCAACCGACGTTCCGCCTATTGCTTCAACCACGATGTCCACGTCATCGGCGGTGGCCACCTGCCGCCAGTCAGAAACAACAGTGACTCCATTTACGCCCAGTTCAGTAGGGCGCGGTTTTTTGCGGCAGATTCGAGTTACGACGATAGAAACGCCGCCGGTTTTCGCGCTGATCTCTTCAGCATGACTGGAGAGAATCTCAGCCGTGGCGCGACCCACGGTGCCATAGCCGATGATGCCGACCCGCACTTGCTCTGCGTTGCATCGGGATGGTTTCTTTTTTTCTACTGCATCTTCAATGCCGTGCATAGATTTGCTCCAGTGTTCTGATCACCGCGTCACCGTCTGCTTCCATGGGGCCAAGCAGATTCTGTCCCGGCATCTGCTTCATGTAATCGACATCCTTCAACATGTGACCGGTAAGCACCAGGACGACCGTTTCGGTGGACTTTACAAATCCTGCGGCCATCAGTTTTTTGAGTCCGGCCAAGGTCGCTGCCGATGCAGGTTCGCAGCCGATTCCTTCCGCGCCCAACTCTGCCTTGGCCTGGGCGATCTCTTTTTCGCTGACCTCTTCACATGTCCCGCCCGTGTTCTTCAGCACATTCACAGCTTTTCGCCAGGAAGCGGGATTGCCAATCCGAATGGCCGTCGCCCTGGTCTCAGGAGTAACGCGGATTAATTCTGTACCGCTGTTTTCCCTCATGGTCCGGACCAGCGGATTGGCACCCGAGGCCTGAA
>JBARNL010000460.1:0-3627 GCA_049802955.1 Candidatus Angelobacter sp. | reverse complement strand
ATGACGGAAATCCCCTTCATTCCTATCGCCGCATGGAGCGACGTATCGGGAGTCGCGGCAACACCGATGTTCGCGATGAAACCACATTCTTCGGCGCATCTTTGTAGTCCATGACCGATCTGCTGCGGGGAGCCAAGCAACCGCTCCGCGCCGGCTAGATCAAGAATGATCGTTCCAGGTGCCGCCGATTCCACGCGCGGAGAAAAGCCATAACCGCAATCGAGCAAAGCGGCTTGGGCAGCCTCTTCCTGCTCCGGTGAGCGTTTGCGCAGAACAACGCCACCGCAGGTCTCTGCCTGCAACCTCGTCATGCCCCGATCAATGCCACATCTTCGTGCAGCTTCATTAACGGCGCAGACTTTCATAAGAGATTCCGGCCCGTCAAGAATGGCCGCAGGCTGTTTGCTGAGATCGCAGTTCGTATTCCGTAGTGCCGCCTGTACAGGAAAATCCGGAATGTAAAGACAGCCAAACAGCATGCGTTAGGCCCACTGTGACCTTCCGGTAAATTTCGGCCTGACCGATTGCACTGGCTTGCGAGTGCGGGATCGCATAATCTTCGCTGTAAAATCCACTGCAGTCAGCAGCTGTGTGTGCGCCGGAGCGCCCTCTTCCTGCCAGCGCGCGCTCCCTCCATCAAGTTGCAGGGTCAAGGAAGCGCAGCTTCGAGCTGCGGGCCATGAATTCAAGAAGACCAGGGCAGCCGGTAGCTTCTCGACGACGCGGGCAAAGCGAAACCAGGTGGTCAGCGGGATCTTTCGTATCAACCGATCCTCGGAATTACCAAGATCGACAGCGATCAGCCCAAAGCCGCCGTTCTGCATCAGAATGTCCGCCGCCTTGAATGCCTGCTCCAGCAAACGCATGCCCGGCCTTTCTCCGCATCGCACCCAAAGCACGTGGGACAATTCCACTCCGGCAGCGTCGGCGGAAACCGGATCGAAGCAATCGCCGGCATCGATCAGGGCAGTGAATTCACCCCGTCTCGCCGCCTGCGCCATGAGAGACAGCAGCAATGTCGTCTTCCCGGAAGAATTGCCGACTGGAGCACATATCTGCGTCAAGGCACCCTTGGGAATACCGCCAGTCTCGTCGTCAATGGCGGGAATGCCGGTGGGGAGCATCTCGCGCTCGGTGCGGGCGTAGGTGGTCAATGCGCCGGGGAGCCGGCTCTCGACCTGGGCGCGGATGAAGGCTAAAGATGCCATATATATAAAGGAGGGGTTGCTGTTATTTTATTCTCTTTTTGTTCGCTACAGAGACATTACAGTAAGCCAGCCTGCAGGGGCTGTCAACATGACGACGGCGGGAATCACTCTAAGTGTTTGAGGAGTCTATGAATATTCTTTTGTCTGGGGTCCAAAACAAGGACGAGATTCCCTGGCGCCGATCAAGCCAAGTGGTCAAGGCAGAGTTCCCCAACTTCAATGAATTAACAGTGATGCTCTGGCATGGTCGCACACAAGCGAAAACTCGACTGAGCTACAAAAAACTTGATTTCGTGTTCAAATTGGTGTCGGCTGCAAGCAGTTGCATTGCGCCGTTCTCCGCAACATAATTGAGTTCCAGCGTTGGGGCCTGTGTTGTAGAAATCGCTTCGAGGAACAGCAAGCTTCATGAGTGATCCACCGCTTCCCAGCATTCCTTCTGTAGCTCCGGCTTCTTCCCAGCGCACCGGGATGGGCGCCATTCCCTATTCTGGCGGGGTCACGTTTCGCGTGTGGTCAATGTTTGCCGATTCGGTTTCCGTCGCTGGCGACTTCAATCATTGGTCGTCCACCGCCACGCCTATGGCGCGCGATGGCGCCAGCAATTATTGGTCGGTCGATGTGCCCGCTGCGGAGGTCGGGCAAGCATACAAGTTCTTTCTGCCTTATGCGGACAAGCCGGGGCGCAATGCCTATCGCATCGATCCCTACGCGCGATCCATTAAGCAGGACGCCAGTGGGGTCATGAATGCGATCGTGGCCAGAAACGACATAGCATATGATAGCGGCTCTTACAAGACACCACCTTGGAGCCAGGCGGTGATCTATGAACTACATATTCCCACCTTCAACGCCTCTGCCGGAGTCCCGGGGACCTTCGATACCGCAATGGTGCGGCTCCCGGAACTTGCGCAGCTGGGCGTCAATGCGATTGAGATCATGCCGCTTGGACAATTTTCAGGGAACGCGAGCACAGGCTACAACCCTGGCTACATCTTCGCGGTTGAGGATGCATTCGGCGGTCCTGACGGATTCCGCACGTATGTGAATGCGGCGCACTCGCTTGGAATCGCAGTAATCCTGGATGTGGTCTACAACCATGTTGATGGTCTCGATCTTTGGCAGTTTGATGGCTGGTCGATGGGAGGTCGCTTTTGCTCGTGGTGCGCGCCACAGCCTCCACCAGTGGCAGTGGATGGCGGAATCTACTTTTTCCAGGATAGCCGTGCGCACACTCCCTATTCTCACGCGCGCTTCGATGTCGGCCGGCCTGAGGTGCGCCAGTATTTGTTCGACAACGTGACACGCTGGCTCGAAGACCGCTTTCTCGATGGCTTGCGCTTTGACTCTATCGTCAGTATCCGCAATATCCAGGACCAGTACGACAACTGGAAACTCGAGCAACCGGAACTCGAAGGGATATCGCTTCTGCGGCAATTCAACCAACATGTGCATAACACGCAGCCATGGAAGATCATGATCGCCGAAGACCTGCAAAGCGAACCTTCGATCACCGCGCCCGTCGATAGCGGCGGCTACGGCTTCGACGCGCAGTGGGATGACAGCTTCTGCGGGAAGCTGCGCTGGGCCGCAACAGCCCCTTCGGACAGCCAGCGCAACATCGCCGACCTCGGCGGAACCGTTGCGGCGATGAATGGAGCGGAGGCATTTAAGTCAATTCTGTACACCGAGAACCACGATAAAGACGATCCGCGGCAGGGTGGGCGGCTGCCTGCGTTCATCGGCAACGGACAAGCCGACAGCTGGTTTGCCAAGAAGCAGTCCACTCTTGCGGCCTGTGTCGTGCTTACAACGCCCGGCATTCCCATGTTATTTATGGGACAGGAATTCCTTGAGTATCGGCCTTTTCCCAACTATGGCGGCTATCCTGATCCAATTGACTGGGGCCGCAAAGATTCGTATAGCGGTATTTGGACGCTGTATCGCGACATGATCCGGTTGCGTCGCAATTGGTACAACAACACCCGGGGTCTGTGCGGGCGGAACGTTCACGTGCTTCCGGTATTCGGCGACAACGTGCTGGTGTACCACCGCTGGGACCAGGGCGGACAAGGCGATGATGTGGTCGTCGTGTGCAATTGCGCCAACCAGCGTTATGCGCACTATCAGATCGGAATGCCCCGCCCGGGCATGTGGCGAGTTCGCTTCAATGGCGACTCACGCAACTATGACGGATATTTCGACAACTGGCCGAGCTTCGATACAGATGCAAGCGGGCCGGCTCTGAACGGCATGCCGTGTAGCGCCGATGTGAGCTTCGGTGCCTATACGTGCCTGGTGCTGTCCCAAGATTAAATTCTTAGGGATACGTACTAGCGGAGACGGAGGCCATGATTCGCCGACTGGCGGACAAAGTTTGGGCCGCTTCGCAAGGAATCGCGTATCGCACGTACCGTGG
>JBARNL010000459.1:0-4693 GCA_049802955.1 Candidatus Angelobacter sp. | reverse complement strand
TACGCGTTGCCGCCTGCACAAGGGCCGGACAAACCTTGTGTTCGGCGTGGGTAACGTGAATGCCGACCTGATGTTTATTGGCGAAGGACCGGGCGCGGATGAAGATGCGCAGGGCGAGCCATTCGTCGGGCGCGCGGGACAGCTCCTGAACAACATGATTTCCGCCATGGGGATCAAGCGCGAAGACGTTTACATTGCTAATGTGGTGAAATGCCGCCCACCCAGCAATCGGACGCCGGAAAAGGATGAGTGCGATGTATGCTCGCCATTTCTGATGCGGCAGATTGATGTCATTAAACCTAAAGTGATTGTGGCGTTGGGTGCGGTCGCAGCCAAGAACCTGCTGGCCGTGAATGATTCCATGGCTAACCTTCGCGGCCGCTGGTATGACTTTAGAAATTCCAAACTGCTGGTGACGTATCACCCGGCGTACCTGCTGCGCGATCCACGGCAGAAAAAAGAAGCGTGGAAAGATTTGCAAATGGCGATGAAATATCTGGGGCTGAAATCACCGGCTAAAGCGTCTGAAGAGTAGATTACAAATTATATCGACGAGAGCAGATTGGTCACGGTCGATCTGCGCATTCGTACAATCGTTCCGCCAATCATGATCGCCAGCCAATCCGCGGAGTTCCATGGCAGCATCCATAGATGCAAGCCTTTTCCCGTGGCCAGCAATACCAACACAGCAGCGCCAGTCATCGCGCAAAAAACAATACTCAGCGTCATCGTAGCAACCATCTCCCTGCCTTTAGATGCCAATGCCACGGCGCATCCCACGAACATGGACGCGATGACGTGTCCGATTGCAATCCCGTACGTCGCAAAGAATACATAAGCACTGAAATGGTGTTCGAAGGCCTGATATCTGTTAAGCGCTGCAAAGATTGCTTGCTCCGGCAGCCCGGATACCAGCCGGTCCAATAAGAACCCCGCGATTACAGTGGCAGTCGTCAGCCAGGGTGCTGTACGGAAGGTCGTTCCGACGAGATGCGCAATGGTCTTGCGAGTCTGTCGCCAATACCAGCTTCTGGCGAATCCCACTCCCGATTGCGAGGCGAGCTGAGAATACTCTTCAAGCATGTCGCCTTGAAGCGATTCCGCTTCTTCGCCAGCGACAAAGAGAGTGACGAGCCAGTTTGCCACGCGCGGTGGCTTAACGAAATCTGCTCGAAAACTCATGAGTAGCTCCGTATAAGACCCAGACCTTCAGTCATGCTATGGAGCGCGCGATGAGTACGGTTCACGGCGGCCACTCCTCTGGGTGTGACACGGAAAAAGCGTTTCGAGCGTCCACCACGCTCGGGTGTCGGATCGCCATAGTGGGACTTGACATACCCTTTTGCCTCCAGACGGCCCAGTGTGGCATAAACAGCGCCGATTGAAACCTCGCGTTTAGTGCGAACTTCGATCTCCTGCCGCACCGTGACTCCATAGGCTTGATCTTGCAGCCGTAAAAGCGCGAGGACAACCATGTGCTCAAATTCGCCGAGGTAATCACGCCCTAACATTATCTATACAATATAAAATAAATGTTCTTCCCGTACAATCTCTTCTTATCGCCATGCCCACCTTTTGCGACGTTGCATTGCCGGTCCCGCTGGACATGGCATTTACCTACAAAATTGCCGAGCAGCAGCCGGTGGTGGGTGGACGTGTGCTTGTCCCGTTTCGCAATCAGCGTATCTCCGGCGTGGTGACGGCGCTGCATGATCGTGCGCCCTCAATGCAGGCCAAGACCGTAATCCAGGTGCTGGACACCGAGCCAGTGCTGGATGAGGGGCTGATGAAGCTGGGGCAATGGATCGCGCAGTATTACCTTGCGCCCATCGGCGACGTGTTTCGGGGCATGCTGCCTTTAGCGGCGGAGATCAAGAAAGCCAAGCTCTACAGGATCACTGAAGTTGGCTACGAAGCGCTACACGCTTCAGCCACTGCAGGATCGTCGCGGCGCTCCAAACAAGATATTGATACGCAGATGATCGAGTACGCGGTGTTGGATTATCTCTCAATGTCACAGTCAGAAGCCGCGCTGGAAGGGACCATTCGTTCGGCGACGGGCGCGAACCGGCAGGTACTTGATCTCCTGTTGCGCAAAAAATGGATTGCGCGCGAAGACGTTTCTTCCGTCCGCGACGCGCAGCGCACGGTGCAGGTGGCTGTGCTGAAAGAGCCCATTTCTGGAAAACCAGGTGGCAAGCTGAATGATAACCAGCAGAAGATTGTTGCGTTTCTCCAAGAGCAGTCGGGCAGAGCATTTGTGGAGCAGGTTCGTGAACTTGCGGCGCCGCGTACGACTCTGCAGACGCTGGTCAAGCGCGGCATCGTGGAACTGGTGGAAGAGCAGGCGGATTTCAGCGTCAGCAGCATGAAGAAGCGCGGGCCGTCGCACCTGGATTTTGTTTTCAATGACGAGCAGAAAGCCGCGCTGGCAACAATTCAAAGATCGGTTGAAGAGAAGAAATTTTCCGTTTCGCTGCTGCATGGAGTGACCGGATCAGGCAAGACGGCGGTTTATCTGGCGGCGATGCAGGGTGTGCTGGAACAAGGGCGCGCTGCCATCCTGCTGGTTCCGGAGATTGGGCTTACACCGGCTGCGGCGGCGAACCTGCATCAAGTTTTTGGAGACGAGGTTGCCATTCTGCACTCGGCGCTGTCTGCGGATGAGCGCGCGGAGCAGTGGCACCGCTTTCGTCGCGGCGATGCAAGGATCGTAGTAGGGACACGCTCAGCGGTCTTTGCGCCAGTGGCAAATCTGGCGCTGATTGTGGTGGACGAGGAACATGACAGCTCATACAAGCAGGAAGAGACGCCGCGCTATAACGGACGCGATGTGGCTGTAATGCGCGGCAAGCTTACTAACGCGGCGGTGGTGCTGGCTTCAGCCACGCCGGCAATTGAGTCATATCACAACACTGAAGCAGGGAAGTACCGGCTGATTGAACTCAAAGAGCGAGTGGAGCGGCGACCGCTGCCTGAAGTGGAACTGGTGGACATGCGTTCTGAGTTTCAGCAGACTGGCGAAGACCAGATTTTCTCCCGGCAGCTGATCCAGGAAGTAACAGATCGGCTGGAGCGAGGCGAGCAAGCGATGGTGCTGCTGAACCGGCGAGGATATTCGTCGGTGGTTCTGTGCCGCGCCTGCGGCGAGACGCTGCAATGCAAGAACTGCACTATCGCCATGACCTATCACAAGGCGGCGCACCGCATGGAGTGCCATTACTGCGGCTATCGGCAGGCGGTGCCCAAGCGCTGCACGGCTTGCAACAGTGAACACATTTTTTTTCTGGGCACAGGATCAGAGAAAGTGGAAGAGCGTCTGCACGCGGCGTTTCCGCAGGCGCGCATTGGCCGTCTTGATCGCGATACCGTTCGCAATAGGCATGACTTTGAGCGCGTGCTGAACCAGTTTCATGCGGGAGAGATCAATCTTCTTGTCGGCACGCAGATGATCGCCAAGGGGCATGACGTTCACGGCGTAACGCTGGTAGGCGTGGTGGGAGCGGATTACGCGCTGGGATTTCCGGATTTCCGCGCCGCCGAGCGCACCTTCCAATTGCTGACGCAGGTTGCCGGACGCGCAGGCCGCGGCGAAACTCCAGGCAAAGTTGTGCTGCAGACATATCATCCCGATCACTATGCGATCCAGTTTGCCCAGCAGCATGACTATGCGGGCTTCTATGAAAAAGAAATACGCTTTCGCAAATGGATGCACTATCCGCCATTTTCCGCACTGGCTAATGTGCTCGTCCGCAGTGACAAGCTGGAGCAGGCACTGCGCTGGACGGGACAGCTGGGGAAATGGTTTGAATTAACCCGCAATGAAGGCGTGCGCGTGCTGGGACCTTCTGCAGCGCCCATCATGCGGCTAAAGCGCGACTATCGCTATCACTTCATCCTGAAGGCGGCGAGCCGGGAAAAGCTGAATGCGTCGCTACGCAGAATGCTGGGCTTTGCTGACGGAGAAAAAATTCCACGCACAAACGTGATCGTGGATGTGGACGCGCTGTCGCTTCTTTAGCAGTTTGCGGAAAATGCTCTCAATCCGCATTTTGCTTTTCAGGGGCTAAAGCCCTACTGATTTTGAAGCAATTACGGCACGACTGAAGTCGTGCCCTGACACTTGTCTCTTCTAATGAGACTTTTTCCTCAACCTATTTTTTCCGCAACCTAATAGAGAGGCGCAACTACTTCGCAGGCTGCTGTTGCTGCTGGCGCTGTGCGCGATAGTCATTCAATACTTTGCCCAATCCCTGATCGCCGAAAGGCGCGGGGATGAGCGTGAGGGCCAGCATTACGAGGGCGAAGAATGCCAGCACGCGGCGCTTGGCATTAAGGGGCGGCAGCAGCGGCACGTCCGGATGGCGACCGCCGGTAAAGCGCAATACCACGGCCCACAGCAGCCATCCTGCCCAGTAATACCAGCTCAACAAAAGCAATAGCAGAATGCTCAGCATAGAAATTGGCCGATGCAGCCGCGGATTGACGGCAAAGATAATGTGGCCGCCATCGAGTTGGCCGCCGGGCAATAAATTCAGCGAGGTCGCCAGCATACCCACCCAGGCCGCCATGGCCATAGGATGAACATAAAGTGCCGTGACTGGCGCTTGCGCGACTGCGGCATGGCTTCCCACGGCAGCCATGGTCCAGTGCGCCAGCTTAAAGATCAGCGGGAAGCCCAGCAGCATGCTGC
>JBARNL010000458.1:0-3268 GCA_049802955.1 Candidatus Angelobacter sp. | reverse complement strand
GGACCAGCGTTTTCGCCTGGAGATGGAAGGCGTGAAATTCAGCGGCAGGAAAGTACGCATGGCGGAGTTTGAATTTAAGTTTCGCGCAAAAGCGAAGAAGAAGGCGGTCAAGAAAAAGCGGCGATCTGATAAATAACAAAGCTTGCGCTGATCACCCCGCTCCCAGCCACGACCTGCCATTCCGAGGCCGACTCAGACTACTCCGTTGCAAGCTTCTGCAACGTCTCCATGAGGCCGAGGAAACGGCTCCGCTGCAGATAGAGGTCCAAGCATGCCGAACGGGATTCACAACAAGAAGCTGGTCTAATTGAAGCAAAGATTCCCCTTGATCCTGAACCGCAGCGGAGCCGGTCCCTCGCCTTCGCACAATGTACATGGGCAGGATCAAATCATGGATGTGCTCTGCTCGGGATAGCATGTCGCAGGGGACGCAACATGGATCGCCTCAAGGATCATGGATTGGCTAGTCGAGCTGCGAAACATCCTGGCCGAGAGGTTCTTTAACCAGAACAGGCCACCTTTCGGTAGCCTGTTCCTCACTCAAGTGCATCCGTTCTAGGCTGCTGCCGCTGGAGACATGGACCTCTGTGCCGCCTGGTTGATGAATTTCTTCATCACGTTGGCCCACATCACTTTCTTGCGCAGAGCGCTTTCTTTCACCATGCGGCCCTGGGCAAACAATCCCAGCAGCGCCTTCATCTTAAAGACGCGCAGAATGGCCGCATCGGACTGGCTGACGTTGTAAGCGTCCAGAAAGTTCTCTTGTATCTGGGCCGTAATGCTGCGGTTGCAGAAAGGATATTTTTCCAGCGCTTCCACTGAAGCCAGGAAAGTGGCGATATCTTCAAACGAATTGCCGCGCCGCTTCATGCGCGCAAAATCGCAGAACCCGACGCCTTTTTCAGTAACCACCACATTGAGCGGAGTAAAGTCACTCAACACCGCGGAACTCGGCAGCGACTTGCGGTTGCGAGGAAGCGAGCTGCGGGCGCCGTTCATGATCAGCTCGACAGCATCACCATCCAGGCCTTCTGCCTGGCAGCTTCTGCAAAGCTTTTCCATGCTGGCAAGGAGCCCGGCGCCGTCAAATGGCTCCGGAGCATCGGTCGTGGCCTTATGGAAACTGCGCAGCCATTCGCCTGCCCGTAGCGCCACCAGGGCGATACTGCCGTTGTCGGCAAAGCCCGGCAGCAAGGCGGCTTTCATAATGATGGATTGCACCGGCAGGCCGGCTATCTTGTCGGTTACAACGGCGCAAAGATCGCTATAGTCACCCAGAACGCGCGGCACTCCATCCAGCTTCTTTTTCGCCGTAAACGTCTGGTTCACGTACTGGAGATTGGCATTCTCCTGCCGGGCAATTGACTTGGCATTGCCTCCGCTTTTGCCTGACCGGTAAATCTTGATCGCTACGCGTTCACTGCCTTCTGCAAAATCAATGCAAACGTCGTAAATAAAATGATCGCTTTTCGGGGTGTGGCCGACAACCCGTAAGTTTTTGAAATCACCACGTTGGGGATAATGCGTCACCGCTTGACTGCGCAAATCATCCAGAATCTGCTCCAAAACCGTTTCTGCCATTCAATCTCCCTGGGGTAAATAGCTCCTGGGCGCGTCGGCAACGCACCGGAGCTTTTTTCTTCTGTGTATTTTTGCTTCGACAATTAACTGACGAAGCCGGCAGGCACTGAAGGTAAGTGCATTTTTAGGGCCACTAAGTCCTGCCGAGTCGTACCTAAGTGATTGATGAGAAAAGATTTGCAGATGTTGCCAGAGAGCAGAATTTACCCTGAGTAGCGCTATGCTCATATTCGGAATGGCAGGCGCGAAAAAGCCAAGTCAGAGACATACGTCGGCTTTTGAATTAGTGGCGGAAGTTCTTAATAAAAAAGGTACTTCCTCCACTTAGTATCCGATCGTCCAATCATCCTCATAATGTGCCGGCTGGTATGCAGCGTGAACGGCCGTGGCTCCTTAAACAGCTTCATATCAGTTTCAGCCAGCAGCCGGTTCCCTTTACGCCGGTTGCAAGGATGGCAGCAGGCGACCAGATTTTCCCAGGTGGACGAGCCCCCGCGGGAGCGCGGGATCACGTGGTCCAGCGTCAGGTCGGCGGAAGACAGCAGCACGCCGCAATACTGGCAGGTGTTGCGATCGCGCAAAAGAATGTTTTTGCGGGATAAAGCTCGTGTCTGGTGCGGAATGCGGCGATACTCCAGCAGCCTGATCACTGACGGCACGCGCATGGCCAGGCGCGCGGCATGAAGGAAGTGTCCATTTTCTTCTTCCGGCATGGCCAGCCCTTTCAGCACCAGAACTATGGCCCGGCGCGCAGCACAGATATTGATAGGCTCGTACGACGCGTTCAACACCAGCACGGGAGTCTGCATGAGCATGCTTTTCCGTGGCTTAGGTGGTTCTTTTGGTGTTTCGCCGTAGTGGCGTTTGCTTCGCTTGTCCCGTTCATGCATGGCCCTGTGGTCCTCCAGATAGAGCGCCGGCCGCCATCGCCAAAACGCTCCCTGCTTCTTTGGTGGCCCGCGCAACCGTGGCCACAAAAACCTCTTTAGCGCCTGCCCGCCTTAATACTCGGGCACATTCTCCCGCGGTGGTGCCGGTGGTCATCACATCATCCACAATCAGGATGCTTCTGCCCTTGACCTTCGCTGCCCTCACCACGGCAAACGCTCCGCGCACATTGGCCCGTCGCTGATGGCGCGTGAGCCCTGTCTGCGACGCAGTCTCGCGTGTCCGAATCAGGATTGACGTATCCAATTGGATGCTGCCGGAAGTTTGAAAGTCTATGAAAGTTCGAGCAATGGCCTCCGCCTGGTTAAAGCCGCGTGCCGTACGCTTGCCGGACCACAATGGCACCGGGATCACGATCACCGAATCCGGCAAAGCCATCGCCGTGACGGTGTGGTTGAGCAAGCCGCCTAAAACTTTTCCTGCTGGCCTGATTCCTTTGTACTTAAAAAGATGGATCAGGTCGCGTAACGCGCCTTCATACGCGCCATAGGCCGCAGCCCGGCGGAAATGCGCCCCGACCCGGCGGCAGATGGGGCACAAAGGGGCATCTTCTGCTTCCGCAATGGTGTGGAACAGCTTCTCGCCGCAGATTTGGCACAAAGGACCGTCCAGGGGAGCAATTTTGGCCAGACATGGCTCGCAAACTGGCAGGATGGCAATGTTGGTAAGAGGAGCTCGGCAGAGGCGGCAGTCAGAAGGAAAAAGAATGGAAAACAGGCTGGACGAGGCAGCTTTAACC
>JBARNL010000457.1:0-9756 GCA_049802955.1 Candidatus Angelobacter sp. | reverse complement strand
CTATTACCGCGTCATCGACGTGGCCCACGAATTTCAATGTAACGTGCAAACCTTCCACTCGGGCCCAACGAGCATCAGCCGCCAGAGTACGCGCGCGTTCCATGTATTCCGTGAGCCGTGCACGGATTTCTGCCGGAATATCAAGTGCGATAAAGATGCGCATATTCGGTGATTGGTACTTGGTATTTGGCACTTAGTATTTGGTCTTGCTTTGAAGAACGATGAAGTCAACTATTGGCGAAATCATTTCCATCTACGGCCAAATACCAACTACCAGGTACCGGCTACATCAGCTTGCGGCGGACCATGTCCAGGGCCTGTTGCGTGGCCCAGTGGCGTATGCGGTCACGATCGCCGGGAAAAGTGCGCTCAATAACTTCCGTATGGCTGCCGTCAGCCAGCGCGTGAAAGACAAGGCCCACAGGTTTTTCGTCCGACCCGCCCGCCGGTCCGGCGACGCCCGTAATGCCTATGCCAAAACTTGACTTGCAGTTATTGCGAATGCCTTCCGCAAGCGCCGCGGCCACCTGGCTGCTTACAGCGCCATGTTCTGCAATCAATAAAGGCGGTACTCCGGCCAAAGCAGTTTTGACAGAATTATCGTAGACAACGGCCCCGCCAAGGAAATAACGCGAGCTGCCGGAAACAGAAGTAATCCTTTCCGCCAGCATGCCGCCGGTGCACGACTCAGCCACCGCGAGCGTCTTTTCCCGCATGCCCAGGTAATAGCCGACAATCTGCTCCATGCTCTCGCCCTTGGTGGCGAAGATGGCGTCTTCAAACTCATCTTCAAGCAGGGTCGCGAGCGCATCAACGCGCTTCTGCGCTTCTTCAAACGAACTTGCTTGCGCCCGAAGATGGAGCTGCACTTCTCCGGGTGTTCCGGCGAGGATCGTGGTCTCGACTCCCTGAGCTGCCTTGTAGATTGGCGCGGCGCGTTTATCGACCATGGATTCGCCGATCATGCCGATTTTTAATTCGCGCGTGGCGATATGCTGTGCGGGAACCAGCCTTTTCAGGCGCTCAAAAACGTGCTCTTCAAACATGGGTCGAAGCTCATGCGGAGGTCCGGGCAAAAGAACAATGATTGCGTGGCCATACTGATCGTCAATATGCAGAAACTGTCCCGGCGCTGAGCCGCGTTTATTGTCGAGCGCATCCGCGCCGTCAATCACGTCACCCTGGCGCTCATTGTTTTCCGCCATCTTCCAGCCGCGCGCGGCAAAACGGGCGCGCAGATCTTCAACAATGCGGGCATGGCGCTTAAGCGGACGGCCCAGCGTTTCTGCTACGCACTCGCGGGTAAGATCGTCTTCCGTGGGGCCGAGACCACCCATAAAGATGACGATATCAGCACGTGAAAGTGCAATCCGCGCGACGTTGACCAGATCAGAACGGCGGTCGCCAACAATCGTCTTGAAGCTTACCTCAACGCCCAGTCGGTTCAGTTGCGCAGTGAGGAAAAGCGAGTTCGTGTCCTGGCGGAAGGGAGTTAGCAACTCAGATCCGATGGCAATGATCTCAGCGTTCACGTTAGCAGTTTAAATGAGCGGATGGCCCTGCACGCCCCAGGTGAGATGGAAAACGGCGTTGGTGGTTACCAGCACTGCGCCGCCAGTGTGCGTAAATGCCAGTCCAACCAGGCCGTGTCCGGCAATTACCAGGCTGGCGCGTTTATTGGGCGTGATTTTTACAATGCCGCGCTTACCGCCCAACGATGCTGCGACGTAGAGATTTCCCTGCGCGTCAAACGCCAAGCCCTGGGGACGCCCGAGTCCACGATAGAAGACAGTCACTGTACCGTGAGGATCGACGCTGTAGACGGCATCAAAACTGGAATTTGTGGGGCCTGTCACGTAGAGAGTGCCGTCAGGGGCAAAGGCCAGATGATAAGCGGCCACGCTGGGCTCCAGCGTGGCAAACACAAAGATTTGCCTGTCCGGTGCGATGCGCCAGATGGTCCCGCTGCGATCACCAACGTATAAATTTCCTGATTTATCAAAAGCTATTCCAGTCGCCACGCCCATGCCTTCAGCATAAGTGCTGAGTGTACCGTTGGGAGCCACGCGGTACACAGTGCCGTCATAGCGGGAGGAAACATAAAGCTGTCCCTGTGGATCAAAGGCCATGCCTGTGGCGTTCATCAGCTCAGGCAGAAATGGCTTGACGTTGTAATCCGGATCGATTTTGTAAATGGCGACAGGAACTTTCTGGCCGCGGCCGCCGGAATACGTGACGTAAATGTTGCCGTCGCGGTCAACGGCAGGATTAGCGACAGGATGCAGACTCTCCGCGATTGGCTGAGCGATCTTGAGCTCACGGCCGTTGCTTACATATCCGTTGTTTTGGACGGTGACCAAACCTGACTGGGCGCCAAAAGGCACCCGGGCGATCACAAAATCTTCTGAGCTAACCACAATTGGGCCGCGCATGCCGCTGAACAAAACTTCCGGACGCGCCAATTGCGGAGGTTTGAGAGCGCGTCCAAGAATGCGGATCTCGCCTCCGGGAAGTGAAGCTGGCGGGTCAATGGCTTCAATATAAGGATTGCCATCTACATTCTTCTTGCCCAGCAGGCTTTCAGTAATTCCCATGGAGGTGTGGCCTAACGCGCTATAAAGTGCAGCCATATCTGAAGCAAGGCAAGCGCGTAAAGCCCTGCGCCAACGTCATCCATCATGATTCCAGTCCCTCCCGGCAGCTCTTCCAGGCGGCGCAGTGGGAACGGCTTCACTATGTCAAAGCTACGAAAGAGTATAAAACCCGCCAGCATGTATTTCCAATTCACCGGGACGGCAATCAATGCGATCATCTGGCCAGCCACTTCATCAATCACTACAAATCCGGGGTCTTTGATCCCACTTTCACGTGCTACTACGGTCGATGGAGGAATGCCGATCAGGGTCACCAGGACGGAAACGGCTATAGCGGCGGGAACAACCCATCCTGAAGGCAGCCACAAGCTGGCGGCCCACCAAAGCGCGAGAGTGGCCGCCGATGCCCATGTTCCCGAGCCAGGCTGGAGATGCCCGATGCCAAAGAAAGTGGCGATAAGCCAGGAAAGACGGGATTGGGCGGCAATAACTGGTGGCGCACTCATAATTTTTGAAACAGCCAAGGTCACAGAAAAGGGTTCTTGATCTGAAGGCTCTTAGAACCGATGGCCATCGTGCATCTCTTCGATATACAGAATCGCACATTGGCTTTCAACTGGCAGCTTCGCCGAGCCTTTTGTCGGGTGAAGCGATAAAACCTTACCACG
This sequence comes from Candidatus Angelobacter sp., assembly GCA_049802955.1. Taxonomy (GTDB): domain Bacteria; phylum Acidobacteriota; class Terriglobia; order Terriglobales; family Acidobacteriaceae; genus Angelobacter. Next base: position 6,494 of record JBARNL010000457.1, on the reverse strand, counting down.
GATGAACTCCGTAACCTGGAATTTCTAAACGGTTTAAACGATTTTAGGTTCAATTTCATAAACTTCCCTCGAATGTCCGGCCCCGTACCGAGTAGAATTCTCGATTCACGATTAAACGGCCGGATGGCACAAGAAGAAATCCCAATTCGGGAACTGCTGCAGCTTTGCTTAAGCACAGACGGGCAAGAGCACTGGCGTGAATTGGTTTGCAGGACCCAGCCATTGATCGCCAGCGTGATCATCAATACGGTGCGCCGATGGAAACAACCTGCTCCCAGCCTGGTGGATGATCTGATCCAGGACACATATGTGAAGCTTTTTTCAAATGAGCGAAAAGCTTTGCGCAGCATTAAGAATGAATATGAGAACACAATCTTTGGATATTTAAGGGTGGTAGCTTCAAATGTTGTGCGAGACCATTTTCGGCAGCCTGCAAATAAAGCGGACGAAATTGAGTTGAGCGATGCGGCATTACCGCCTGATTCGAATGACCGTGAGCGCCAGGAGTTTTTACATAAGAAGAAGCAAATCCAGGGGATTTTAGAAACCCTTTCGTCCTCTGAAACCTACCAGAGAGACGGTGCGATTTTCTGGTTTTTTTATGAGCAGGGTTACACGGCAAAGGAGATATGTCTGCTCCCCGCCGTTGGACTGACGGTGAAGGGGGTGGAAGCCGTCCTGTTTCGCCTGACCCGCTATGTTCGTGGAAAACTGGGACCGGAAAGACCAGAGAAGGACGAGTGAGCGGCCGTATTTTCATCGGCTTAGCGTCGACAAAAGGTTTTGCGTGGTTTTTTGCGTCTTAGGGATTGAAGAGGCAGTATAAGGAATCAAATGAACGAGAGAAAAAGAGACATACCCGATTCCATGCCGTTACTCATCGGCTCCGCTGCTCTTCACCGGATGCAGTCAGGCTTACGTCAAAAGATTACGCTGCCCAAAATTATTTGTCTAAGGAATATTGTTCTATGAACGCGACGCGGCCTAGCTGTCCAGACGATAACGTGCTCCAGGAACTGGCCGCCGGCATATTGGCGCCGGGGATGGCTGAGCAGACAATGCTGCACGTTGCGGAGTGTAAGTCTTGCGGGCCTACGCTGCGGCAATACCTGAAAGAGTTTTCTGATGAGCAATCTCCTGAAAATATTTCTATCCTCAAGCAGTTACAGAGTTCCAAGCCAGCATGGCAAAAGAAGTTGGTACGGCAGTCGATTGGCGGTGGCCGCCGGTTTTCCTGGCTGAAGCTTGTGCCGGCAACTGCGGCACTGGCGGCAGTAATATTTGGATTGGTTCTTGGGTCGGCGCTGTGGCCCGGCTTCCAGTTGCATCAGGCGCAAAAACAGGTGGCAGCGGCTTTCGAGGAGCGGCGCACAACCACAATGCGCTTGACCTCCGTCGACTACTCGCCATATAGCCCGTTTCCGGTCGTGCTGGGCGCAGAAGATGGACCCGGCGTGGACGAGATGCCAACATCGCTGCATGAAGCCAGCGGAGCCGCAAACAAAGTTCTACGCGCTGCAAATGCAGACCCGCACTGGCTGCAAATTCAGGGTCGCGCGTTGCTGTGGGAAGCCACGCCGAGCAGCCTGGCAAAAGCCGAAAAAGACTTTGAAAATGCGCGGTCCGGGGGACTGGCCACGCCCAGCCTGGAGATTGACCTCGCCGTCAGCTACTTTGAACGGGACAGCCGCGCCGAGCATCCGAATCTGCAGCGCACGCTCAACCTCTTAAGCGAAGTCCTGAGCAAGCCAAACCTTAGCAAGGACGATCAGGCCAGCGCGTTGTTTAACCTGGCCATCGCTTATGAAAACACCCAGGCTTGGGACCTGGCGGTGGAGACGTGGAAAAATTATCTTCAGGTTGATAGCACAAGCGGATGGGCGAGAGAAGCCCGGCAGCGGCTTGAAAACGCGATACCAAAGGCATCTGCGCAGCGCCAGCAGAGTTATTCCGATCCCTCTTTTTTTTTGCAACAAAAAGCCCAGGGAACTTTGAGGCCTGAAGATCCGGAACAATATCAGCAAAAAGCCTTGAGCCAGTGGCTGCCGGCGGCCCTGGCGGACAAGAACAGCGATGCCTATCGTGCGCTTCAGGGGCTTGCAGAAGTGTTTGCGGAACATCAGGATTTTTGGTGGAAAGATTTCCTGAAGATCACTCAGCCAAGAGAGCAAGATGCGGTGCAGGAGTTAGCTGCCGCGACATTGAATAATGAACAAGGCGCACACGACGACGCCTTGCAACATTCGCGCGAGGCAATGAAAACATTTAGGTCTTCTGGAAATTTTCCCGGAGAATTGCTCGCCCGGTTTCAAGAAGTGTATGCGCTGCGAAGCCAGATGAATGGCGATGACTGCGTGGCCAAAGCAGATCCTCTTGTGGTCCAGTCGGCGAAATCGCGATTTACCTGGCTACATGGTCAAGCACTACTGGAAAGAGCGGAGTGCAAGAATTTTCAGGCGCAACTGGCCAAGTCTGATGCGGACGCCGTCCAAAGCCTGAATCTCAGCAAACAGTTTCATTTTCCCGTGTTGACCATGCGAGTACTTGGTATTGTTCCGGGAATGAAGCGTCAACAAGGGAGATATGAAGAATCATGGACGCGTGCAGTAGAAGGCCTGAAAGTTTATTGGCAGGGGGATTATCCCGCAGAACGCCTGGACCAGTTTTACGCAGTAATGTTTCAGGACGCCGAAGAGTCGCATTATCCTTACCTCGCAGAGTCGCTGTTGCGGCACAACATTGCTCTTCGCATAGCTCCCAAGAGTGAAATATCCAAGAACCTGCTCAGGGAAGGTATGCTCCACTTGGAATTGGCGAATCTTCTGAATGCCCGCCAGGCCGCCGATGAAGAAAAAAGAGAAATGCAAACTGCATCATCCATCCTTCAAACTGTCGCCCGCTCTTATCCGGAAAACTACCGTGCTGTAGGCGGAGTTAAAACCGCGGAAAAAGACTTGTACCACGAGGAAGCACAGCATGCACTAGCCGCACTTAAGGCAATGGCTGGCTTAGTGGAGCGGACGCAAAACAAAGAACTGGCGCTGAACTACTACCGGCTTCTGGGCGGCGTCTATTTGAAATTGGGGCATCTTGACGAGGCTGGTGCTTCTTTTGCATCGGCAATGGAGATCGCCGACGTAGCGCTTGAAGGGCTTACAAACAATACTGACCGGCTGTTATGGAAGCAGGCCACAGAAGAAAGCTATCGAGGAGCGGTCCGAGTTCTGCTGGCCCAAAGGAAAGATCGGGAAGCGCTGGAACGGTGGGAGCGATACAAGGCTCGGATTTCACAAGAGAAACAGCTCACAGAAGAAATACCAGCCGCCAATTCAATTTCTGCCACCAGGAAGTCCGCCTTACAGTTTCCATCATCCCCGGAGTTACGGCTGATCTATGCCAATTTCGCGGACGGCGTGCAGATCTGGTCATTGAAGAATGGGAATATTCAAAGCAACTGGGTAAAGATCGCGAAGAACGATCTTGAAAAAGAACTTCGCCTGTTTGCAGAAGAATGCGCTACGCCAGATTCAAGCCTGACTGATGTCGAACGCCAGGGACTGAAACTTTATGCGCTGCTGGTGCAACCGGTGGCAGCAGAACTCGCCGAGGCGAAGACCGTGATTGTGGAGCTGGATCAGTCGGCTTACGACCTCTCGTTGGAAGGCCTCAAGACTCCGGCCGGTGATTATTTTGGGGAAAAGTATTCGGTAGTTTATTCTCCCGGCCTCTTGACGGAGCAACTGCTTCGCAGTCCCGGGGCAATTGGACAGGCTAAGTCTCTATTCCTGTTAGATGCAACGCATTCTGGTTATCTTCCGGGCATGGATGCGGAAAGGGCCTTTATCGCAAAATCTTTCCCCAAATCAAGGGTGGTGGATGCCGAGAATGCTAATTGGGGGAATTTGCGCTCTGAAGTGGCGGCAAGCCAGATTTTTCACTATATGGGTCATGGGCATCCATCAAGTACAGGAACTGATTTGGTGTTGAATCCGAAGGAAAGTTTGGGAGCCGCGGATTTTACGCCCGACCGCTTTGCGCATTCTGAAATGGTGGTGCTGGCGGCATGTTCGAGCGGCAGAAGCGGCAAGGAAGGGTTACTGGATAATCAAAACCTTGTCCATTCTCTTCTGGTCGCAGGTGTGCCGCATGTGGTGGCAAGCCGTTGGGATGTGGATTCCGGCAGCACTTCTCAATTGATGGTGAGTTTCTACAAGCATGTTCTAACTGAGCCAACGGTGGCTGAGGCAATGCTTGACGCCCGCAGGGATGTGCTGGAAAAAAATCGCCATCCTTATTACTGGGCCGGATTTAGCGTAACCGGAAGACTAAACTAACCGGATCGTAGGAGGTCGAGGTACACTCTTTCAACGTAAGAAAAGTGTCCAGCTGTTAAGAGTCCAGAGAGGAAATCTATGAGACGACGTGAGATATTGAAAGCTTTTGCGGCTGTGCCCATCGCAAGCGCTGTTGGAAACTGTTTGCAATACCGCCCCTCACCTTCACCCACGCCTACCTCTGCCAAGGAAAAGACCGTTCATACAGTACAGATACTTCTGGAAGGCGCGTTTGCGGTTGTGTTGCAGAAAAACAATCCGAACCAATTGACCGCATTCGTTCCGAGAGCCGAGGAGGAAGGCCATGGTCTCGATCATGATTTCTACTTCAACGATCCCACGTCACACCTCCAGCCGGCTAATGGAAAAGATCCGGCGGGCTACCATTTCCAGCTTTCAGAAGCAGGACTGAGAAACTATCCGGAAACCTACGTCAATCCGGGATTCGCGGATTTTGAGGCATACACACAGAAATGGCGGTTGCCGAATCGCGTTGTCACTCTGCAACTGCCATTTCCCAATAGCATCAATTTCAGTGGACGTCCATTACACGTGGAGTTTGCTTCCGGGAAACCCGGCCTCATGCCCACAAACTACATACTGGAGTATTACGTGGAAGAAGCCGAAAAGGTGAAGCTTGCCTGTTCGCAACTGGGAGAAAAGTGTGTCCCTTCCCCAAATTGTCCGCCGGGGGTGTTGAGGTACTTTTTTGGAGTTTCGCCAACAAAAAGGGAAAATCCAGAGAAGCATGCAGTTGAATTCTTCAATTTCATGGTGCGCCGGTGCTTCCCAGAGCTGGAAGAACATCTGTTGGCCCACATTGAGCTTTCCGAAAAGAGCAGAGGCCGAAATTCATCTGCAGCACGTCCCAGATTGATGCCGGGCGTCTTAACCTCCGATTCGCCGTCCCCACACTTGCTGGGCGTTTCAGCCGTACTGGACTGCCAGTTAATCGGGCCGGTTGTACACACAAGCACGAGCGCAGCTTAATACAACCTTAGAGCAATCCAGAGGCGCAGTCGCATAGTGAACTGGACAACAAAGGCAGATAAATCTTAGACCGCCCGAGAAGGCGGTCTAATTCTAGCTATCCGGAAGGGCTGGGTTTGGTCAAAAAAGCGGGTTTTGCCGGCGATTCTTCAAAGGCTGAGGCCGCCATTGCCATCAGCCCTTCTGATCGATTTACGGGCCAACCGAGACGCCGTTCCCATCCCAAAAATTTTTAAAAACAAAGTCTAAAACCTCACAGGGAAATTCCGTGCACCGGCGTCTTATGAAACAAGCAACGGTAAGCACTCATCTATGTGACGTGACTGGCAGGCATTGGGCGAGCAACCCGAATGCCTGCGGGTAAAGCCGTTTGCCTTGCAGCGCGATTCGAGCGGAAAGAGCGCTGGTAAAAGGAGCGGGAAATGGCTACTGCACACTGTCTGGATTTCCATCAGTTCAATGAAAACTACCTGCATGAGCTCAGAGCACAGGATGTAACCACTGAAGCCCATTTTGTCGCATATTTCAGCAAAATCTTGCATAACAAGCTGCGCCGCCGGCTGATGTGTCCGGAGCATATCAAGGACGTGCAGCAGGAAACGCTGTTACGGGCATGGGCAGCGGTGCGAGCGGAAGGCGGTATCCGGCAACCGGAGCGCTTTGGCGCTTTTGTGAGTTCGGTCTGCAACAACATATTGCGGGAATCGTATCGCTCCCGAGCGCGGACGAAGCCGCTGGACGACCTGTCGAGCGATCCCGCCGACAAATCGCCGGCGCCGGACGGCATGCTGCTGGCGGAAGAAACCAAAATGCAGGTGCGGCGCGTACTGGCAAAGCTTCCACCCAAGGACCGGAACATCCTGCGGGCCGTCTTCTTTGAGCAAAAAGACAAGAATGAAGTTTGCCGGGAACTTGGCGTGAGCAGGGAATATTTGCGCGTGCTTCTGCATCGCGCTAAGCAGCAATTTGTTGCCGAGTACAAACACGTGGGCGGAGCACCCAAAAGTAAAATCACGGTGATCAGGACACATCGCAAGCCTGCCGCGCCGTCGCAAAGCCTCCGATCGGCGGCTTCTACGACTTTCCCGCGTTGCTGCTGATAAATTTTGGATGAGCAACCTGCAAGATGGCCGGCGCCTGACAACGCCGGCTTTTTTTATGACCGCGTGT
>JBARNL010000456.1:0-12176 GCA_049802955.1 Candidatus Angelobacter sp. | reverse complement strand
GGGCGACTGGTTGGGTGAAGAAGGGCCGGTGAAGGTCGGCAGGTAATTATCTCCCACCCTTTGCGACTGAGCCCATGTTCGCGCAACACCGGCGCGAGGTTACACCCCATCGCGCAAAAATCGCGCGCGTCGGGGACCCCGGCTTGAGCCGCAAAGGATGGGGCACCCAACATCATTCTGAGGGACAATTTGAAAAGCCCTGGCTACCCACCCGTCGATTTTCGATCTTTCCAACGACTACCTGACAACAGAGCGATGAGCCGTGGCTGAAGGCGGCAAGACTGATGACGGAAAGAATGATCAGGATCATGGCCGGCGCTGGCCTGGCATTGCGCGCGGGGCCGGCATCCAACTCGCAATTTCAGCGCGCCCTCTAATCGAATGGCATGAAAGAAACCCTTGTCCTGTTTGTGCGGATAGCCAGCGCGTTGCTGGCTCTGCTGGTTCTGATTGTGGCGCTGCGGGGCGATCTGGGCCATCATTACCGCCGGCACTTCGCCAGCGAGCGCCGTGAGCGCCTTTTTCTGGCTTCGCTTGCTTTCCTGGTGACCATGTTCGGCCTGCGGGCGCTGACCTGGGCCATTCACAACCACATCGGCCCCATGCATGACATTGAGACCAAGAGCTTCCATCTTCACCACATGGTCTGGGGCATCCTGGGCCTGCTCGTCGTCGGCTATCTGTGGCTGGCACAGCTGGGTACCGGCATTCCCGGAAGTTCGCAGTGGGGCTCCGCCGGGATGGCGGTCCTGTATGGGATTTGCTCTGCTCTCACGCTCGATGAGTTTGCCCTTTGGCTCCGCCTCCAGGATGTCTACTGGCTTCCCCAGGGACGTGAAAGCATTGAAGCGGCCATGATGTTTGGCGCCCTGCTCGCGATCGGCGCATTGGGTGGAAAGTTCTTCCATGGGATTTCTGCATCGCTTTTCAAGGGCAGGCAGCGGGCGTAAACCCAGCGCCTAAGCCCACGAGCAAATCGTTGAGCTATCCGCCAGCACCGAAAAAACCACCGTCCCGCCTCTTTTCGCTATTGCATCGCCCCGGAATATCGGCTATATTTTGCCAGTCCTCAGGGATGGAAGTGCGCGGATCTTTGACAAAAAGCACATAGCAATTGGCAATTAGCCAAAACTTGGAGCTCTGGGCTTAGATCGTTCGGCTCCCGACTATCTCACCCAGCAAGTGAAAAGCGCACTTGCCGGGGACCCCGGCTGTGTCACACGAGCATTGCAACGCTGCGGCCCTCTGCCGATGCTCTCAGCTGAGGGCTGGGGTGGGACACAATGGGACCTACCGGGATGAACATAGGGGTAGGGGAGGGGTGGTCGGGAAATCGGGACATCGGATCATCGGGGCATCTGAAAAGTAAGGACTTAGGCGGTTGCGGCACTTAAAAGAGCTGCAAAAATGACCCGGAAGAAGGCACGAAATTGGACGAAATCCACAGGGGTGCAGCAAGAGCAAGCAGAGGGCCGCTTAGCAGTCGCAGGCGAGGGCGCCTGCGCTCCGCAGGTCTGCTAAATAGATGGTAGGGATCCCTCCGCCTTCCCCCCACCGCGCAAAGAACGCGCTGCGGGCCCCGTTCGGCGTTCGGGATTTCAGAAAAGCCTAGCGGGTCCTGGTCCGCACTTGATATTCCCGCAGCACGCGCGCCAGCGATTCCGGCGCTTCAACGTCTAACTGGACTTTGCTGTCACGATAAGAGCGCTTCAGGATGTGCGCCCGGGATTCAATCTGCGCCAGCAGCTTGCCTTCACTTTGCGGGACGCGAATCCGCAGGTGCTGGATGGCGTCGATTTTCAGGTGGTCGTCAATGGCGGAGAGCAGGTCATTCAGGCCCAGTTCTTTTGCCGCGGAGATATAAATGGTGTTGGCACTGTTCTTGAGCTCGCGCCGTTGCGCCTGTGGCACAAGATCAATCTTGTTCATCACGCGAATCTGCGGACGGTCCATGACTTCAAGGTCTTTCAGCACGCTTTCCACTTGCGTTTGTTGGTCATGCGCGGAAGCGCTAGTGACATCGGCGACATGCAGCAGCAGCGCGGCGCGCTGGACTTCTTCCAGCGTCGCGCGAAAAGCGGAGACCAGCGTGGTGGGCAGGTTGCGAATGAATCCGACGGTATCTGACAACAGCACTTTGCGTTTGCTGGGCAGCGTAACGCCGCGGACTGTGGGATCAAGCGTGGCAAACATCTTGGCCGACTCAAGCACGCCCGCGCCGGTGAGCACATTGAACAACGTGGATTTACCGGCGTTGGTATAGCCCACCAGAGCTATGGTGGGCAATGGGACAGATTCACGCCGCTGCCGCTGCTGGCCGCGTATGCGCTTCACGTCCTCAAGCTGTTGCTTGATGTGGCGAATGCGCCGATAGATTTTGCGGCGGTCGGTTTCAAGCTGCGTTTCACCGGGGCCGCGCGTCCCGATGCCGCCGCCGAGCTGCGACATCTCAATGCCGCGTCCGGCAAGGCGCGGCAGCATGTATTCAAGTTGCGCCAGCTCAACTTGCAACTGGCCTTCTCGGCTGCGGGCATGGCGGGCAAAAATATCAAGAATGAGCTGGGTGCGGTCGATGACCCGCGCATTTACTTCTTTTTCTATGTTGCGCTGCTGGGAAGGAGAAAGCTCATGATCGATGAGGACCAGGTCGGCATCAACGGAAGCCACAGCGCCAGCGATTTCCTGCAGCTTGCCCTTGCCAATGAGCGTGGCAGGATCAGGCCGATCACGATGCTGGATAAACTCGCCGGCAATCTCCGCGCCGGCGGAAGATACCAGCTCGCGGAATTCGGCCAGCGATTCTTCCACGCCCACGCGAGAGACACTTTTGGCTTCCGCACGGTCAGACGCTACATTGCGCGCAAGCACGGCGCTGGGCGGTACGTGCAGATCGCGGTCGGAACGGGAGCGGTAACGAAACTCCAGAGCTACGAGAAATGCGCGCTCCGGACCATCACGACCAGTCTTGATCCCGGCCGACGGTTGAAAACGGCGGGAACGCTGCCCAGGAATAAATTAGCCCTCCGACTTGCCGGTACCGCTTTCGCCTTCCCCTGATGATCCGTGGGAGCGGCTGTCAAAATGACTGCCTTTTGCCATTACCACGGTTGAGATGGCGTGTTTGAAAATGAGTTGTTCCTGATTGTTGGTTTCAAGGACGACTGAATATTTGTCAAAGGACCGGATACGGCCTGTCAGCTTCACCCCGCTCAGCAGATAAATGGTGATCTGACTTTTGTCCTTGCGCGCGGTATTCAGAAACGAGTCCTGTATGTTTTGTGCCGGCTTATTTTCCATCTGCCGATCTTTCTCCTGTGCTTGCATAGGGACGCGAAGCCTTGGTGGCTCTTCTTAATCATTGTAGCTTTTCAGGGCTTTCCGGGCAAAAAGCGCCTGCCGCGGGCCTTGGCCGCGGCAATGCTAGAATTTTGTTAGTCGTATTTCTGTCAGTATGAAAAGCGCAGGCCACAAGACGGCAGCCGATGTCCCCATGCTTGACCTCTCACGCCAGTATGCTGGGATACGCAATGAGGTCCTGGCGGCCGTTGCGCGTGTCTGCGACTCTCAGCACTACATTTTGGGTGAAGAAGTAGTCGCTTTCGAGCGCGAATTTGCCGCGTTGTGCGCCACTGCGGACTGCGTCGGTTGCGCTTCCGGCACGGACGGACTCTGGCTGGCTCTGGCTGCTGCGGGAGTTGGTCCCGGCGACTCCGTTATTACTACGCCTTTCAGCTTTTTTGCTACAGCCAGTTCCATTCTGCGTGCCGGGGCCAAGCCTGTTTTTGCTGACGTCGATCCGGAAACGCTGAACCTGGATCCAGAAAAAGTTGAGCAGCGGCTCAGAACTTCGCCCAGAGGTATGCGCGCCGTTATGCCGGTGCATCTTTACGGCCAATGCGCGGATATGGATGCGTTCAGCCGGATCGCAGCGGAGTTCAATATTCATTCAGTGGAAGATGCGGCGCAGGCCGTGGGCGCAACCTGGAATGGCAAACGTGCAGGATCGTTGGGAGTGGCTGCGGCATTCAGTTTTTATCCGACAAAAAATCTCAGCGCGTTTGGCGACGCGGGCGCTGTAACCACCAACGATGCCAAAGTGGCCGAGCGCATGAGATCGCTGCGCAACCATGGCGGCAAGCAGCGTTATTATCACGATGAAGTGGGCGCCAACAGCCGGCTTGATTCTATTCAGGCAGCCGTGCTGCGCGTGAAGATGCCGCATCTGGCTAAGTGGAATGAAGCCCGCCGTGAACGCGCCCGGACGTATGGCCGATTGGTCAGCAGCGCTGGATTAACCAAGATAGGCTCTGACTCCACGGCGCCTGTTGTGCTTTTAAAAACTCTGCCCGGAGCGCACCACATCTATCATCAATATGTGATTCGCGTGCGCGATCGCGACAAGCTGCGTGTGTTCCTGAGAGAACGCGGCATTGGCTCAGAGATTTACTATCCCATTCCGCTGCATCTGCAGAAGTGCTTTGCGTATCTCGGCTATGCTCCGGGCGATCTGCCGGAAGTTGAGCGCGCCGCGCTGGACGTGCTTGCTTTGCCGATCTTTCCTGAACTCGAGGAAGACGAGCAGAGGCACGTGGTGGAATCCATTGCGGCATTTTATTCGTGATCGGCTGAGATTCACATAATGGCAAAACTCTACACCGTGTTTGTTGACGATAATTATCACTACATGGATGAGAGTGAGCGTTATAAGCTGGGTGAATTCGCCGACTGCGCCGCAGCGATGGCGGCTTGCAAGCAAATCGTCGATGAATTTTTGGCCAGCTGCGACCTGAACCACACAGACGCTGAGATTTACCATGAGTATGTCTCTTTTGGCGAGGACCCATGGATTAGCAGTGATGATTCCGAGTGCAAATTCTCAGCATGGAATTACGCGCGCGAACGGGCGATCGTACTGGCGCAAAAGAAATGATTAGCTGGGCAGAAAATCGGGCTAAAAACCAGCCCACAGGCCGCCGAGTGGCGCCCTAATCTAAAAAGTAGCGGTGGAAGTGGACGAAGTGAGCGTCGAGCTCTGATATTGCAATTCCTTCAGCAGCTTTCTGTAATCATCAGCCGCTTGCTCCAAACGCGGCTGCTCATCTGAACCGTTCATGGCATTCGCCGCCATCAGGCAATAAGCCAGCCGAAAGACGGCATACGCTTTGATAAAGTGGTCAATTCTGAGACTGGCGTCATCTCCACTGGCGTGGCGATAGAGATTGAGGAACTCTGCCGTTTGCTGCTCACTCATTTGCCCCTCGACGATCGCTCCCGCCAGGTCCCATGCGATGTCTGTTGGACCGGGAAAGAAATGATCATCGCCATGGCTGCTGGAATCGGTCTTAAGCAGCTTGCCGTCTTTGCTCAACAGCCATTCGTGAGGCTGCATTCGTCCGTCGGCAATCACTGGGCGCTCCAGCCGAAGCTCAACCGGCAATTCCAATCCAAGCTCACCCTGATTGTGGTCCGCCATCTCTTGCAGAGCGTCAAGATCGGATAGTTCGATGCTGAATGCCCGCTGGCGAAAAGCGCAATACTCAGCCAGCCGCGCGATTGTTTCAGGAGAGAGGTCGCTGGCAACCAAGGGCCGGCTATTTATCCATGGATACGAAATGAATCCGTCGCTTTCTTCGCGCGGCATCAGCCCGAATCCGGCGGCCGCAACTTTCTTTTCGCGTTCCAGGACAGCATCACCGTAATGGCCCAGACCGCCAAACTTGAAGAGCCGCTGCTCGCCTTGTTGGCTCAATGACAAATACTTGAGCCGCTCAAAGCTCGTCCATGAAGCGGGCCATTCGGACTCGCTCGAGTAAAGGCGGCTGCGCCACTGGCCACCGCCGATGAACTCTTCTGCTTCGTTTGGCCACCGCGCTTCCCCGCTCACTGGAATGCAGCGAAATCGTTGCCACCGGCGTGCGGCATTTTCAGCGCACAACGTATCGAGATTCGGCGCATGGCTGCTGATCAAAATGATCTTTTCGACAGGCGCTCCAGCTCGCTCCAGCGCTTCTGCCACCGCCAGAAATGATGATCCGCTTAATCCTGGGCCTTCGTCCACCACAGCAAAGCTCGCACCACAGGACACCGCATGCCGAACCGCAGCCACTTGTTCTGCCGTGAACTCGGCAATCCGATTGTAAGGATGCCCCTGCGGACGTACCGTGATTCTTGTCGATATGATTCCCCGAGCTCGTGCGGCAGCGGCGGCAACCGCGCTCAGCGTTGTGCCGATGCTCCTGATACCCACAACCAGCAAATGGTCGCACGCGGGAATCTGCCGTATAACGTCCGCGTAAGCCAGTGGATGAAGCGCGTAATAGGCGAAACCCTCAGGAGTGGAGATGCTGAGTTGCTCACAGGCGGGAAGAGCTCGCGCAATATTAATCAGCGAATTAGAGGTTGCCGAATTAAATAACAGGGAATCAAAATCACGCTTTTGAAAATCGGGGTTAGAAGCCGCTGCGGCGTCGCTAGCCAACAGTGCTTCGGCGATATGGTCAGTGACCCCTTCGCAAGAGCTCAGCGCCTCGGGATCGGCATCGGCAATGCCGCACTCAAGTTCGCCTGAAAGGAGCAGAGCCCTCAATAACGCTCCATGTGAAAGAGGACTGCGCAACCGCTCCAGCTGTGCAGTGAGTGCCGCCTTCAGTTCTTTCCCGCTTGCGCGCCGCCGGTCTCCACGGAAGACCAGCAGATTCAAACCGCTCATGCGTACTCGTTAGCTACAGTTCGTACTTGTCAGGCTACCTTCTTGGCCGTTCTACGCACGGCGCGCGGCGACCGCGCCACATCGCCTTCTTTGTCCACGAAGTAAAGATACTGGTTGTCACGCTGAATCGCGTTTGGCACCAGCACCTCGGTTTCACCTTCGCCGGATTTTGACTTGCGGCTTACGTTCCCGCTGCCATCAACAAAGTACAAATACTTCTTGTAGTCCCGTTCCAGATGAAGTTCTTTGACCTTTTCTGCCATACGTTGTTTGAGGGCAAATAAAGCTCTCTGGATGCCACATCTTTAATGTTTAGATTTTTCTTTGCTGCTGGCCCTGGTTCCCTTGCGATGCCGGGGCGTTGGCGGTTCTTCGCCAGGCGCAAGTACCCGATGTACCAGCGGCGGGTTAAATTTGTAAGTACGTTCGTGCACAACGCCGTCGTCGTCTTTCACCCGCAGTACGAATGTGCGCAAATTGCCTTCTTTTTCAAATTCCTGCCGCCCCAGCGTGACCGGCAGCACGCCGGCCAATTCCCGCTCTCGATAAGCGGTTTCATAGCGATGCTTGCGCGCGTTCCAGGTAAAGACCCGCGCCTGGCTAAAGTCGTAAGGCAACCCTTCTTTTTCAGTAAACAGCACCAGGTACTCTGGGACCTTTTTGTCCCCATCCTGAACTTCATCCAGCGGATACGCCGCCACAATGCGCTGGCCTTCAGAGTACTGCGCAATTTCTTCCGGCACTTGCAGGTAAAGCGCTCTGCCCAGCACCCATCCCACACGGCCTTGTGCATCACGCACCAGCCACCAATCTTCGCGGACGGCGGGCGGCGCCGCGTTATCGCTCTTTACCTTCTCTTCCTCCGGAGCGTCGTCGGCGTCTTTCTGTTTGTCTTCATTCAGTTGTAGCGGCGGAGCATTGCGGTCCACTGCCTGGCGCTGCAGCATATCCACCTTCTGTTTCTCGTTTAGCAGATAAAGATAAGCGGTCTTTCTTCCCGGCAGCACATGCACTTTTACCTGCTCTTCCGTGGTTGCCGTCGCCTGGGCCGGAGTGGATTTATATTGTTCCGCGAGGCGTTGAAACTGATCGAACGTCGGCTGGTCAGCCAGATAGCGCTCCTGTACCCAGCCCTCTTCCCCACGCGGTGAACGCACTCGAACAAAGCGCTTGCTCTGCATTCGCTCCAGGATTTGCAGCCGCTCTCCGTTATGCACCACGCCGGTCTTGTTATAGAAAGTTGCAACATGGTCGCGAAGCCCTGCTTCGATCACAGCCACGTAGGCGTATTCTGCCCGATCGGACGAGCCGCCCTTACCGCTGCATCCCGCCAATAACAATGGCCCGGCAATAGCCAGCAGCATGGCCGCAAAATTGATTCGCTTCTGAATTTGAATCGGACCTGTGATCAAAATTTTCTCATCGCCCTTACCGACAAATATAGCAGCCCGACGCCGCGAACGCAGGTTCTACTCCCGCCTCAGCCTCCTTCGTCGTAATTATTTCTCCGGCGCTGCAGGCCGGGCACATCAGCAAGAATGTCTAGCTCCTCCCTCTCATGCGCCGTCAAATTCAAGCTCCCAGATTCCTCCACGCTATACTGCTGTCGAGGGAGAAGCATGGCGACCCGCATAAAACTGTTTTTATTCTGCAATCTTTTTTGTTTCCTGGCCGTAGCTTCAGCCCAGCACTCCAACATAGATCAAGCGGAAATCCGAGGAGAGATGGAATTTTTGGCCAGTGACGCCATGCAGGGTCGCGCCAGCGGCTCCCATGATGAACTGCTAGCTGCCACTTATCTCGCTTCGCAACTGCGCGAAATCGGCATCGAACCGGCCGGCGACGAAGGCGGCTACATTCAGAACGTCTCCGGCGAGTTCAACTTTTATCGCGAAGGCAAAAAGCAGTGGAACACTCGCAATGTGATCGGCAGGCTTGAAGGCCGCGATGAAAAAATGAAAGACCAGGTCATCCTTCTTACGGCGCATATGGACCACATTGGCATTGGCAAGCCGGTCAACGGTGACAATATTTATAACGGCGCAGATGACGATGCGTCCGGCTGCATTGCCGTCCTCCAATTGGCGCGTGCTCTGGCCCACGAAAAAGCGCCGAAACGCACCGTGCTCTTTGTCTTTTTCGGAAGTGAAGAAACGGGCGGCCAGGGCAATCAATATTTTCTCCAGCATCCGCCCGTGCCGCTCAACGATATCGTTGCCAACCTGGAATTTGAGATGATCGGCCGCGCTGATAGTGCCGTAAAACCTGACGAGCTCTGGCTTACCGGTTTCGACCGCAGCAATCTTGGCCCGGAACTGGCGAAACATGGCGCCAAATTGGTGGCGGACCCGCATTCCAAGCAAGACTTCTTTCAGCGGTCCGACAATTACGCGCTGGCCAAACAAGGCATTGTCGCGCACACCGTTTCCAGCTTCGGCCTGCACTCTGACTATCACCGCCCCGGTGATGACGTCGCCCACATCGACTTCAATCATATGGAGCAGGCGATCCATTCCATGCTTGATCCAGTGAAATGGCTGGCCAATTCAGAATTCAAGCCGGAGTGGGCGGAGGGAAAGAAGCCATAAGCTCTTTTATCCCGAGCGTAGCGAGGGAGCCCTGTTGGGGGCGCAAGAAGTTTTTTCATCCCTCTAACCGACTGTCTCAACATTTCATTCGCGGCTTCACATCTACCCCCGCGGTCTACTATCAGCCAATAAGGCTCTCCCACAATCGGCTTGCGGCCCAGATGATCCCCGCCACAATGAAGGCTGCGGCAATGCAGCCAAGAATGCCTAAACCCGTGTCATCGGACACAAATTCAAGAGCACATTCAAGAACATTGCCCCTGAAACGTTCAGACCTGCTTTCGTCCGCCATCGGCAATCCTCACTATTAAGGACGAAGGGCGTGGCCGATTTTTTCTTAAAAAATTGAAATCACTGCTGGAGTCGGGATTTTTGAAATTACTCATTTACCCAATTACCAAATTCGCTAATTTGGCTTTTCTTTCTTTTTCCCGCGCAGGATGCGCTCGTCAATGGGCTTGCGGCCTTTGAAGCCTTCTTCCATGCCGTGCCAGAATTCAATTTTTTCTTCACCGTACTTCCAGCACAGCAGGATAATCTCATCGTCCACCGCGCAGGGGAAATCCAGCAGGCCAATGTCGAGGTCTTTTACCTGCACGCCAATGGCGTCAATTTCCGCCAGCGTGTCCTTGATATCCTGAAAAGCTTTGTCGCGTTCGGCGCGACGCCGCGCCACGGCCGGAACATCCACAAGGAGCCCGCCGCTGAGCAGGATTCGGTGCTTCAGGTCCTGCAGTTGTTTTTCCACGGCTTCAATCACGCCTTTGTCATCCATGGCGCGCTTGATTAATGACTGCAATACCGGCAGCAGCGCATGCGCCTCTTCCAGCGTGAAGGTTTTTTGCTTTGCCATAATTTATCTTGCCTGACTCCGCTTCAACGTATCTCCAGCATCCTGTCCAGGGCCACGCGTGACCAGTATTTCACGTCGTCCGGCACTTGTATGCGGTTCACTACATTTCCTTCCGTAAGGTTTTCCAGCGCCCAGCACAGATGCTGTGGCGATATACGGAACATGGTAGTGCAGAGGCAGCCGGACTCATCCAGGGTAATCACCATCTTACGCTCATCGGCAAATTCCTTGCCCATGCGGTTTACCAAATGGATTTCCGTGCCTACGGCAAACTTGCTGCCCGCCGGAGCGTCGGCGATCATCTTGATCAGGCTTTCGGTCGAGCCTACGCCGTCAGCCTTCTGGCAGACCTCCCAGCGGCATTCCGGATGCACAATCACTTTTATTCCGGGATGGAGCGCGCGAACTCGATCTGCGTGCTCAGGAAGGAAGCGCTGGTGGACCGAGCAATGTCCCTTCCACAAAATCACTTTTGCTTTGCGCAATCTTTGCGGATCGACTCCGCCGCCGATCATGAAAGGGTCCCACACCACACACTGCTCCAGCGGAATGCCCATGGCAAATGCCGTGTTGCGGCCCAGATGCTGATCAGGCAGAAACAAAATTTTTCCGTTCCGCTCAAATGCCCACTTGAACGCTGCCGGCGCATTCGATGACGTGCACACCAGCCCGCCGCGTTCGCCGCAAAATGCTTTGATGGCCGCCGTTGAATTCATGTAGGTCAGCGGCGTGATGCCTCGGCCTTCATCATCCGTGAGTCCGAGTGAAACCAATTGTTCCCAGCAGCTTTCCACCTGGCCAATCTCCGCCATATCTGCCATTGAGCAGCCGGCGTTGAGATCAGGCAGGATCACCTGCTGGCCGGCGTGTGCCAGCACATCCGCGCTTTCCGCCATGAAGTGTACGCCGCAAAAAATAATGTATTCTGCGCTGGTACGCGCAGCTTCCTGCGCCAGCTTGTATGAATCGCCGCGAAAATCGGCGAAGCGGATCACTTCATCCCGCTGGTAATGGTGGCCCAGGATCACCGCGCGTGCGCCAAGTTCGCGTCTGGCGGCGGCAATGCGCGCATCCATGGTGTTATCGGGGAGGACAAGGTAATTATCGAGCGAGCAACTGACGCCTCGCTCTTCCAAAGGAGCAATCGTAGTCGACATTTATCCGCCTTCAGTCCCGCGGTTAGCGCCGTGGAACGGAGATGTTGAAAGCATCCACAGGCTCCAGCAGGCCCACTGCACTGTTGGGTGAGCCAATGCGAGCGCCGGATTGCGCTAGCAATTGGCGAGGGCGCAGCGGATTACCGCGAAGCCCTCGAATAAACAGTGCCCGGCCTGCGGGGTTGTTGAAGCCCGCAGCCTTACTACTTCTTTTGATGACCCCCAGCCACGCTTCGACGCATAATTATCCCGTGCGCCAACCGGCTGAAAAGTCACCATTTATTGTGCCATTCAATCCGCTGCCAGCGCAAATGCACCGGTCGCAATCAAGTCGCGATCACTAGGAAGATGAGTAAGCAGGAAAAACGGGTGAGCGGAACCGATTCGCCATCCGAACTCCATAAAATTCCTTCGCTCTGTTACCCTGAATGCTCCTATGCGCCTCCACAAAAGCTTGTTTCTCTTACTCGCGGTAGCAGTTTCCGCCTTCGCTCAGAACCCAGCCCAGAACCCAAAACCGGTTGCAGACCGGCTGGCCGCGCAGAACGCGCTTTTTGAAGAACAGTATGAATCTGATCTTCGCAATGCTCCTGAGCGCGCCACTGCTTTTGGCGATTATCGCTACAATGACAAGCTCTCAGACCATTCGCTTGCCGCCATTGCCCAGCGCCATAAGCTTGATGAGTCATTCCTGAAGCAGCTTCAGGCCATCCCAACGACTGGCTTTTCTGATCAGGACACACTTTCTCACGATCTGCTGGGTCGTGTGTTGCAGCAGCGCATCGCGGACTTTGACCTCAAAGAGTACGAGATGCCCGTCAGCCAGCAGAATGGCGTTCATACCAGCCTCGCCGACCTTCCGCTTTCTG
>JBARNL010000455.1:0-3307 GCA_049802955.1 Candidatus Angelobacter sp. | reverse complement strand
AGCTTGGGCCGCTGCTGGAAAAAATTACGCGCCAAACGTTCCGCGCTTCTGAAATTGTCAATAACCTGCTGAATTTCTCTCGCACCAGCGCCACGGAATTCAGCGCTATCGATTTGAACAAGATCATTACAGAAACGCTCACGCTATTGGAGCATCAGCTCAAAACTTCGCGCGTGAAGGTGCAAACCGATCTGTACGCCGGGCTTCCGCTGATTCACGGCAATTCCGGCAAACTGCAACAAGTGTTCCTGAATCTGTTCCTGAACGCCAAAGACGCCATGGCAGGCAAAGGCGGCACGCTGCACATCAGCACCGCCAACGGCGAAAGTGTCCAGGTCAACATCAGTGACAGTGGCGCAGGCATTGCGCCAGAGCATATCAACAAAATTTATGACCCTTTCTTCACCACCAAGAACGTTCCGCGTGAAGGCCAGTCGCGCGGCACGGGACTTGGCCTGTCAGTCACCTACGGAATCATTCAAGAGCATGCAGGCAAGATCCGCGTGGATTCGCAACCTGGCCAGGGAACTACGTTCCAACTGGAATTTCCAATGAGAAAGGCAGTCAATGTCTGAAGCCGCGGTCTTAACTCGCCCCCGGACCGACGTCTCCCACGGCGGTTCAATCCTGATTATCGACGATGAATCCGGCATCCGCGAGTCGCTGGAGACCTTGCTGGAGTTTGAAGGCTACAGCGTGGAATCTGCCGAGACGGGTAAAGATGGGCTGGATCGCCTGAACGAGCACACCTTCGATCTGGTGCTGCTCGACTTTGCTTTGCCTGACCGCAACGGACTGGAAATCCTGGCTGACATCCGCGCCCGCGATTCCCAACTGGCCGTTATCATGATTACCGCCTATGGCACGCTGGATAACGCGGTCCGCGCCATGCAGAAGGGCGCAACCAACTTCATCCAGAAGCCCTGGGACAATGAAAAGCTGCTGGCTGACGTGCGCGCCGCGGTGGCCCGCCGCCGCGTGGAAGAAGAAAATGAGCAGCTCAAACGCGCTCTGAAAGAACGCTATAACTTTGAGCACATCGTCGGCAAGTCTGATTCCATGCTCAAGATTTTTGACCTGGTCGGTCAGGTGGCTCCCAGCCGCTCCACCGTGCTGATCCAGGGTGAAAGCGGTACCGGCAAGGAACTGATAGCCAAAGCCATTCACGCTAACTCTCCGCGCAAGAACCATCCCTTTGTGCCGGTGAATACGGGCTCCATGCCAGCTGACCTGCTGGAGTCAACGCTGTTCGGCCACGTAAAAGGCGCGTTTACCAGCGCTATTTCTTCCAAGAAAGGCCTGTTTGAAGTGGCCGATGGCGGCACCATTTTCCTGGATGAGATCGGCACCATGAGCATGGAAACCCAGGCCAAGATTCTGCGCGTCCTGCAGGACCGCAAGTTCATGCACCTGGGCGGCATCCATGAGTTGCAGGTGGATGTGCGCGTGATCGCGGCCACCAACATCGATTTGCAGGTGCTGGTGCGGGAAGGCAAATTCCGTGAAGACCTGTTTTATCGCCTGAATGTGATCACCGTGGATCTGCCGCCGTTGCGCAACCGTGGCGAAGACGTCCCCAGGCTGGTTGGACATTTTCTGGAAAAATTTTCTCGCGAGAACGCTAAATCAATCATTCAAATTGCGCCGGAAGCCTTGCGCCCATTGATGGATTACTCCTGGCCCGGCAATGTCCGTGAGCTGGAAAACGTTATTGAACGCGCCGTGGTGCTGTGCAATGGGCCTATAGTGGGCATTGAACTCATCCCTGACCACATTGTTGGCAGAGGATCTGAGGGCAAGATGTTTGAACACCGCCCGGACGCGTCCCTGTTTGAAATCGTTGAAGACTGCGAGCGCCGTTTGATCGTCAACATGCTGGAAAAATGCAGTTGGAACCAGACTGACGCCGCCGAGCGCTTCCATATTCCTCTTTCCACCTTGAACCAAAAAATCAAGCGGCTCAATATTGAAATCAGGAAGAAGGGTGCGCGGGATTAGCAAAATTCTTGCGGTGCCACCTTCTCTGCCATAGGCGCAATGCCAGCAGCACGAAGATAAAGGCATATGAACCGGCGAGAGGTTTAAAGTAGGCTCCCACCATACCCGCTCCCAGCGCCATCGGAAAGAACATGATCTGCTGGCCCATCAATGCGCTGGCCCGGGGATTATCCTCATTGAGCAGCTTCTTCTTTTTCGCTATCAACCATTGAGCTGCGAGCAGCGCCGCCGCCACAAACATATTGGCAAAGTAAATCTCCTGGGCCGCTCGATTGCGCAGAAAATGTCCCAGCAAACCACAGGAAAATGGCATGGTGGAGATAGACATCAGGAACAGCAGATTCAACCACACCAACCCAATTTGCAGGTGGCGTACAAAGTGCATTGCCAGGTGGTGCATTACCCACAAGAGCCCGCAATAAAGAAAGGAAATGAGGAAGCTGAAGAGCGACGGCATTTCCTCGCCGATCTTGTGCAGCAGCTCGCTCGTGCCCACCGACTTGGGCAGGTCAGGAATTTTTAATTCCAGCACCAGCAGCGTCATGGCAATGGCAAAAATGCCATCCGTGAGCGCTTCCATGCGTCCCTTTGAGAGCAGAATGCTGTGAATCAAACTTCTGACGGAGACTTGTGCGGTTCCCATGTGGCTGAGATTGTAGCCGACGCCATTGCCAGCCACAATCAGGCGCTTTGCCGAGGATTTGGGCGCGGACTAGCGCTCTGCTATATTTCATCTTGGATGGAACTGATCTCGCCGTTCGATTTCGTGAAGCGCAGTGTCCTTGCGGTGCAGGAGTACACTTACCTTTCCCTTCGTTCGCTCGCAAATCTGTTTCGCAAGCCTCTTTACATGGCAGACACCATCCAGCAAGCCGATCTCATCGGCGTGGGATCTCTTCCTATCGTGGTGCTTACCGGCATGTTCACGGGGGTTGTGCTGGCGTTGAATACGTCCAAAACACTGGAGCAGTTTGGATCGCTTTCGCTCACCGGCCGGCTGGTATCGTTTTCCATGGTGCGGGAACTTGGCCCGGTGCTTACCAGCCTGATGGTGGCGGGGCGCAACGCTTCCGGTATGGCCAGCGAACTCGGCTCCATGAAAGTAACGGAACAAATTGATGCCATGCGCGCGCTGGGCACTGATCCTTACAAAAAGCTGGTAACGCCGCGCGTGATCTCCACCGTCTTTATGATGTTTTTTCTTACCATCATTTCCGATCTTGTGGGACTCGTTGGAGGATGGATTATTTCTTTTTCCATGCTCGGGCTTGACAGCACGCAGTACTGGAACTCCGCTTACCAGGCCTTG
>JBARNL010000454.1:0-4282 GCA_049802955.1 Candidatus Angelobacter sp. | reverse complement strand
TCGCCTGAAGAGTTTGCCGCCGGCGTGGTGCGCGTGGTCAATGCGAACATGGAAAAGGCGATACGCGTAGTCTCCATTGAGCGCGGGCATGATCCACGGCAGTTTTCTCTGGTCGCATTCGGCGGCGCGGGTGCGATGCATGCCTGCGAACTGGCCCATGCTTTGCGCATTCCGCGCGTGATTGTTCCGGCTTATCCCGGCGCGCTCTCCGCGCTTGGCATTCTGATCAGCGACGTGGTGAAAGACCATTCGCGGACGATATTGTTGCGCGTCCCGCCCGGCAAGTTTTTCTCCAAGCAACTCAATCCCATTTTTACCGAACTGAAAAGCAGCATCGCGGCGGAATTAACCAGAGAAGATTGGCAGGGCAGAGCCATCTTTGAGCCGAGCTGTGACATTCGCTATCGCGGCCAGGGCTATGAACTGAACCTGCCGTATAGCGCTAACGTACTGAAGCGTTTCCATGCGGAGCACAAACGGCGTTATGGTTACAGCAGCCCGGAGCGCGACGTGGAAATCGTGACCGTAAGAATGCGGGGGCGCGTGGTTTCGCCGGAAAAACTCTCGCGCATGAAGATCATGGAAGAACAGGGCAGGCTGAAGTCGTCGAATCAGACGGTCCATTTTGCCGGACGGCGGTACAAGACGCCGATCATCCCGCGATCTTCCATCCAGCAGGGAAGGCGTTATCGCGGGCCCGGGATTATCACCGAGTACAGCGCAACCACGGTTGTTCCACCCGGCCTGAGATATCAAAAAGACCGGGCAGGAAACCTGTTGATTGAACTGTAATGGCGTTTAGCGCCCGCGAGAGGATTTTCTGGCGGCGCGCGTGGTGTGGGTTGGGGTCTGCCGCACGGGCGTGCCTGCCTTCTTCTGCGGATTGCTTTGTTCCGTGGCCTTTTTGGCCCACATTTTTTCCAGTTCGCGCATGTTTTTGGTTTTCATGCCAATAAGAATGCCATAAGCAGGCCGCACATGGCGAGTCACTTCAGTGATACGTCCGGACGCCAACGTTTTACACGCAAATAAAAGGAGCGCCCATTACGGACGCTCCTGTGTTTTGCGCCAGCTAGCTGGAGCTACGCCACGTCTTTATCGCGCTCAATCCGGCGATCTTCTTCGTTCTCGATCTTGGTTTCTTTTAGCTTGTCAGCGGCATCGCGGACGGCATCCTTCGTTTTGCCAACAGCATTGCGTGCCTTGCCTTCGGCCTGTTTTGCTATGCCTTCGGCCTGGGCCTTATCGTTACCTGTCCACTCGCCTGCTTGGCGCTCAACGCGTCCGGCAACGTCTTCAGCTTTCCCTTTAATGCGTTCCTTATCCATAAGTAAACTCCTTTCGTTGAGATGTTGTTCCTGCTCGTTAATATTGGGAGACAAGGCAAACAAGTGCCTGCCGAATCCGTGGTAGCAATGTGTCCGAGGAGTCGCTCGGGTTCAAGTGCCTGCGGCTTCCGTGAAACCTCTCTTAAACCGCGGCGCGCCTGCCGGTGATTAACTGGAATACCAGTGCAATCACAGCCAGCACCAGCAATATGTGGATAAATCCACCCATGGTGTAGCTGCTGACCACTCCCAACAGCCAGAGAACAAGCAAAATCACAAATAGAGTCCAAAGCATGTCACCCTCACAATCCGTTCTCGTCGGTTAACTGTTTCGTAAATACCTAACAATCTCGTCAATAGCTTTGAAGCCAACAGGCCTACGGCGGTTGTAATAAATCGAGAGTTGCCGGGGCGACGGATTGGAAATCATGCCGATAAAACCTTTAGCTTCAATCGATTAACGAGGTAATGTTGATGGAGACCTGTCTGGAGGATCGTTGCAAATGGCGTAAGTGAACAGGATGAGTTTGTCGTAAAATTTTGTCGTAAAATAATGCTGGCCATGACTAATCCCACTATCACCATCCCGCTCGATCCGCAGACGGCACAGGCGTACAACTCTGCATCTGCGGAAGAGAAGCGTAAGATGCAAGCGCTTCTCGGTCTGTGGCTTCGCGAACTTGCTCGCGGTGAACAACGTTCCTTGCAGCAAATTCTCGATGAAGCCGGAAGCAAGGCGCAGGCCCGGGGACTCACTCCTGAGATGCTGGAATCCTTGCTAAACGGCGCATAGTTGCGCTGCGTCCTGGATACAAACGTTTTTATCAGCGCATTGCTTGTACAGGATTCCAAGCCCCGTCAAGTACTTGATCGCGCTTTTCGAGAAGGAAAAGTCCTACTCTCATTTGCAACGCTCGCGGAACTCTACGATGTTTTACACCGAAAACAGTTCCGCCGGTACATTGATGAAGAAGATGCTCGAAGTTTCGTAGCGGCTTTAGCGCGTGAGTCCCGAGTGGATTGATGTGAATGTGCAGATTAAGGCCTGCCGTGATCCCAAGGACAATAAGTTTCTCGAGGTTGCAGTCAGCGGTAAAGCAACGCACCTCATTACCGGCGACTCAGATCTGCTTGTTCTTGATCCCTTCCAAGGCATTCGGATTCTTCCTCCGCAGGAGTTCCTGGACTCGATCATCCGCCCGTAACTAGCCGCCACTAGGCAGAAGCTGTATTGTTTTATCTGACATTTTAGCTGCGAATCCCGATTCACGCCGCGAACAGCCGGCAATCGCCATAAGACAACGCTGAGCGATCCAGCTATGTAGACAATTTGGAGCGAAGCGACACAAAATGAAAATCGCCATCCAGGGAGAGCGCGGAGCATTCAGCCACCAGGCGGCGTTGCAGCTTGTGCGCGGCGCTGATGTGCTGGCGTGCGCCACCTCCGTCCAGGTTTTTGAGGCGCTGGATTCGCGTCGCGCCGCCGCTGCCGTGATCCCCGTTGAAAACACTCTGGCAGGGCCCGTGGGTGAGCATCTTGATCTGCTTCTGGAGCGTGACGTTTTTATTCACGCGGAAATGCGATTGCGGATCGCGCATAACCTGATCGCCGCGCCGGGCGTTAAGCTCAAAGACGTCCGTCAGGTGCTTTCGCATCCCGTGGCGCTGGACCAGTGCCGCAACTTTTTTCGCAAGCACCGCGGAGTGTCAGCCGTTCCTTTTTATGACACCGCAGGCAGCGTGAAGCACATCATGGCGCAAGGCCTGAAGGACACCGCCGGCATCGCAAGCAGCCAGGCGGCAAAAGAATACGGCGGCAAGGTGCTGCTGTCCGGCCTGGAGGATAATAAACAAAACTTCACCCGTTTTTTTCTCATCAACAAGAAGAAGAAGGCCGTGGCCGGGGCCAACAAGACTTCTCTGGTGTTCTCTCTTAAAAATGTCTCCGGAGCGCTGTTCAAAGCCTTGAGCGTTTTTGCCCTGCGCGATCTTGATCTGAGCAAGATTGAGTCGCGCCCGGTGCGCGGCAAACCGTGGGAATATCGTTTTTATATCGATGTAATGTGTGGCCAGGAGCCGGCCATGAAGCTGGCGCTCAACCATCTGGAAGAGATTGCGGGTTTTGTGAAGGTGCTGGGGGTTTATCCGGCGCAAGTTGAAAAGAAGTCGTCTGGTCCACAGTTCTAACTTGAGAATGAAACTGGTTGAAGCGATGTGAGATGCAAACGATGGTACAATCCGCGCGGCGCAAAATTGGCCCAAACTGCATCTTTCCGTATTACGGTATCATCAAATGTGAGCGTACTTATATCAAGGATAATTTATGGCGTCTGAAACAAAAACTAGCACCAATATCGAGCCTATCGCTGTGACGCCTGATCAGCGCCCAATTTTAACTGAGGAGCAGCAGAAGAGCATACCGGTCCTTCCGGTACGTGACACTGTGTTGTTCCCGCATGCGGTCCTGCCGTTAACGGTGGGACGCGAAAGCTCTATTCAACTGATCAATTCGCTGGGTGAAGAAAAGACCATTCTGGTAGTGGCCCAGCGTGAAGCCCGCGTGGATGCACCGCAACCCACTGATTTATATGCAATTGGAACTCTGGCCACCGTTCATAAAGTGGTCAAGATGCCGAACCAGAGCCTCTTTGTTTTTACTGAAGGCCTGACGCGCGGCAAATTGCAGGATTTTACGCAGCTTACGCCGTTCCTCCGCGCCAACGTTGAGCCAATTCCCGACGTGGAATCAGAAACATCGCCGGAGATTGAAGCACTGCAGCGCAACGTCTTGACCTTGTTCCAGCAGATCGTGGCCGGTTCGCCTACCTTGTCCGATGAGCTGCAAACCGTAGCCATCAACATTGAAGAGCCCGGCAGGCTGGTAGACTTTGTCGCCTCGTCGCTGCCGTTCCTTTCTACCAAAGACAAGCAGGAAATACTGGAGACTCCGGACG
>JBARNL010000453.1:0-6499 GCA_049802955.1 Candidatus Angelobacter sp. | reverse complement strand
TGCGCGTTACCTGGTCCATATCGATAAGCCGCGATTCTTCTTCCTGCACCAGGTATTCAAACGCCTCACTGACTTTCATTTTGCGTTTCTTGGTGCGCTGGCCAAAAATGTTGGGCAGCATGTCCTTGATGTTGATGTCCATCTCCTCAACTCCCTGGTTGGAGATGATTTCAAACGCCGGAGTGGACCGCTCGCGCACTTCCAGTTCCACCATGTTTTCGTCGAGCTTGCCTTCACGCAGCTGGGTGCGCAGTTTCTCCCGCGTGCGGGAAGTTGAGCTGCCTTCTTCTGTGACAAGCGCGAAACCTGCGGTTGAGCTCGAAGCCGCTGAAGGCGCGGCAGGCAGCAACAGGTCGAGCAAGCGCTCTTCCGCCTGCGCCTCGGCTTTTTCCGTGACCTCTTCAAGCTTTTCTTCGCGAACCATATCAATGGCGATTTCCACCAGGTCGCGGATCATCGACTCAACGTCACGGCCTACATAGCCGACTTCAGTGAACTTGGAAGCTTCCACCTTCAGGAACGGAGAGTTGGCCAGCCGTGCCAGGCGGCGCGCGATCTCCGTCTTGCCCACGCCGGTGGGCCCGATCATGATGATGTTTTTCGGCATGATCTCTTCCGCGATATCAGGCGGAAGCTTTTGCCGGCGCATGCGGTTGCGCAGCGCAATGGCCACCGCGCGCTTGGCGTCATGCTGGCCCACTACGTATTTATCCAACTCAGAAACTATTTCTTTGGGCGTAAGATCGTCCAGCAGGACATCACTTTCATCGGCCACACTGGGTAAATAAATTGCCATGGGACTATTACTCCTGTCGCTTCGCTCCAAACCGCTTTGACGTTCTCTCACGAAACAAGTGTTATCCGCCTTGACTCAAGCCGCTCGGCGGCCACGGGCCTCTCGGCTTCTTTCGTGTCCATGTTCTCCGCTTTGGCTAATTGCCAATTGCTATTTGCTTCTGTCTTTCACTCGAATCACAAATTTCAATCCTGACCACGTCTCATCGATGGCGCAAACCTTTACATCCACCAGCCCGAACTCTAAACCGACGCGGCGGACGATGTCTTCCGTCAGGTCTGTTGCGCGTCCGCTGGCTTTCTTAGGCCAGCTGATCCAGAGCATTCCATCCGGGACCAATGCAGCGGAGAGCCGGGCAAAATTTTTCTGCAAATCCGCCAAACGGTCAGTGAAATAAACAATAACGTTGGCATTCCTGGAAAGCCTCTCTGCGCTGTGCGTTCCTTCAGGAAGCTTCCCCAGGTCCTTAACGAAGCTGGCCGGATGGTTGCGCAGGATGATCCGATGACCGGGCTTGATCCCGATTTTCTGGATGAGCGGCGTTCCTGAATAGCCTGCCATGTTGTTTTGGCGCACTCAATTCGCGGGAGCTGATGCACCCGCTTTTTCCGGCGCCGACGCGAGTTCCTCAATGGTGAAATTCTCGTTGGTGTAGATACATATTTTTCCCGCGATCTTCATGGCCTCTTCGGCGATCTTGCGTGCCGGAAGCTCAGTGTTTTCAACCAGTGCGCGGGCCGCGGCCAGAGCGTATGAGCCTCCGCTGCCAATGGCAGCTACTCCGCCGTCAGGCTCAATCACGTCGCCGGCGCCGCTGATGAGAAACGTCAAACTGTTGTCCGCGACCAGCAGCAGCGCTTCCAAATGGCGCAGCATCTTGTCCGTACGCCACTCTTTGGCCAACTCGACGGCGGCGCGTCCCAGATTGCCGTGATATTGCTCCAGTTTGGCTTCAAACCTGGAGAAAAGAGAGAACGCGTCCGCCGTGGACCCGGCAAAGCCAGCCAGAATCTTGTCGTTATAGAGCCGCCGGATCTTGCGTGCCGTATGTTTAATAACGCCTTCGCCAAGGGTGACCTGGCCGTCAGCGGCCATGACTACGCTAGAGCCACGGCGCACACACACGACCGTGGTGGAGCGGATTTTTGCCGTGTTTGCTGCGAGCTGTTTTGTTGCGGACTTTACCGTTCGTTTCGATGACATGAGGACAATTCTTTATTATACAGCCATATAGATGGCGTCGCTGGCCGGATGGACTCGCGTCTCTTCAGGTGGGCCGGCATGGCTGGCATGCGAATTCAAGTGTAGGATGTACAAGCAATCCGAGGAGGAAGCATGTTCAAGAAAGCCAAAACACTTATTGCCGCGTTTGTGATTTTGTCGTTTCTGGGCGGAGTAGTCCCTGCACGGGCGCTGGACCGCGATGACGACAGGAAGTGCGAGGAGCAGATTCGCAAAGCCGAAAACAAGCTGCATGACGCCGAACGCAAGCATGGCGAGCATAGCCGCCAGGCAGAAAACCGCCGCCGCGACCTGGAAAATGCAAGGGCTCGGTGCCACCGCGATCGCGACCGTGACCGCGACCGCGATCATGACCACGACCATGACCATGACCATGACCATGACCACGATCATGACCACGATCACCTCTAAATTTCACGAAGAAGAAGAGCGAATCCCATGCAGTCTTAATTTTGGCCAGACTCCTCGCCGTCTGGCTTTTTTTCTCCTGCGAGCTTTTCCCTGCGAACAGCGGTTTTGATAGATTCTCTGCATGGCAAAACAAGTCCCTCTGGGAATTCGCGGGCAAGCGGAAGAAACCGTGGAGCACAAACACACGCTCAACCATCACAATGAAAAACTGCCGCCAATTTATTCCACGCCCAACATGATCGGGCTCATGGAATGGGCGGCGGCAAACGCCATGCTGCCTTTTCTGGATGAAGGCGAGATCAGCGTGGGAACGGCCATTAATATTGAACATCGCGCGCCCACCACGATTGGTGACCTGGTAAAGACCGAAGCGGTGCTGGAGTCGCACGATGACCGGTTCTACGTTTTTCGCGTGACGGCACACAACGGCACGGCGGAGATCGGGCGCGGAACGGTGACACGGGCCATTGTGAATCCGGCAAAGGTGGTGGAGCGGCATGCAAAAAGGCACGGGAAATAAGTTTTGCGACGCGTCATCCCAGGCCCGCGACTGCTGCGCCGAAGCAGATCCCTCGCTTCGCTCTGGATGACAATGAGCTAGTACCATATTTGTTTAGTGATGCTCCCTTTTACAATTGAAGCTAAGGCTGGCCCCGCCCGTCAGGCCCGCATCTCCACGGCCCACGGCCCGGTAGAAACTCCTGCGTTCATGCCTGTGGGCACGGCTGGGACGGTAAAAGCTGTTTCGCAGGACATTCTCGAAGATCTTGGCGCGCAGATCATTCTGGGCAATACCTACCATCTCTACCTGCGGCCAGGCCATGAGTTAGTGCGCAAGCTGGGCGGGCTGCACAGATTCATGAGCTGGGAACGAGCGTTGCTCACCGATTCCGGTGGCTTCCAGGTGTTCAGCCTGAGCGAGCTGCGCAAAGTAAAAGAAGAGGGCGTGAGTTTTCGCTCGCATCTGGACGGCACATCGCACCTCTTTACCCCGGAGCGGTCCATGGAAATCCAGATCGCGCTGGGCGCGGACATTGTGATGGCCTTCGACGAATGCACAGAACATCCGGCAGAGCGGGAACGGGCGCGTGTGTCCATGGAGATGACGCTACGCTGGGCCAAGCGGTCGAAGGATTATTTTGAAGCGCACAAGCATAAGTGTCCCTGGGTCATCGAGTCATCGGGTCATCGGGAGATCGGGGAATCGGAAAATCAAAAGCTTAACCACAAAGGACACGAAGAAACACAAAGGGACAGGATTTCAGATACTCCGCACCCGGCCGAAATCGAAGAAAAAACCGGAGCTGTACCAAATGACCTGCCAACCACGCCGGCATTATTCGGCATTGTCCAGGGAGGCATGTATGCCGACCTGAGGCGGCAATCGGCGAAGCGAACCATAGAACTGGACTTTCCGGGCTATGCCATTGGCGGGCTGAGCGTGGGTGAATCGCGCGAAAAGACGATGGAGATGATTGCGGCTGTGCTGGAGTTACTCCCAAAGGACAAGCCGCGCTATGTAATGGGTGTGGGGTATCCGGAGGAAATCGTACAGTATGCGGCCATGGGAGTTGACATGATGGACTGCGTGCTGCCCACGCGGGCTGCGCGGCACGGTCTGCTTTTCACCTCAGAGGGAAGAATCAATATCAAGAATGCGCGCTACGCACAGGACCAAGGTCCAGCCGACCCGAAATGCTCCTGTCGGGTATGTGCGCGATACACGCGAGCTTACCTGCGGCATCTTGTTGTTTCAGCAGAGCCGCTGGCCGGAGTGCTTAACACGGTGCATAATCTGGCGTTCTACCTTGACACTATGCGTAGTGTGCGTCATGCTATAACGCTTGGGGACCTCTCAGGAATACTGTCAGGCGGTGTGTCCTTGACCTGAGCTCCCTGATTCAAGCGTCAAGAAGAGCAAACCTCCGAAATACTCCAGCACCGGCGTGCCATGTGCGGAGTCCCGGGCGGGATTTGATTCAGCGGTCACAAATCAGGGTATAGGCTCTCACACTCCTGAGAGGCAAGTGTGCGTGCGGCTGTGAAGGCAATCTTTTAAGAATGATAAATAACGCGATAAGTATGTTTCTGTTTCAGGGCGCCGTGGGCGGCGGCCTGGGCATCTTCCTGCTGCTTCCCCTGCTTTTTATTTTTGCCACATTTTATTTTCAGCAGCGCAAGACCAAGCGCTGGCAGGAAGTGCTGAACAGCGTCAAGAATGGCGATCGCGTGACCACCAGCGGAGGAATCCGAGGGCTGGTCATCGCGCTCAAGGATGACGCCGTGCATCTACGGGTTCCGCCGGATAATTTGCGGCTGGAAGTAGCGAAATCCTCCATTACCTCCATCAATCGTGAAGACGAAGAAAAGAAACCATCGTAAAGAAGTACTAGGACATGCAGAAAAATCTACTTTTAAAAACCGGAATCATTGTTGCCATCCTTCTGATTTTCGTTTACGGCATGCTGGGCCCCAAGCTGTTTAGCGGGGCCGGACTCAAAGCGTCCCTTTTGGACCGTATTCATCTCGGCCTGGATTTGAAGGGCGGGACCCACCTGATTCTCCAGGTGATGGTGAATGACGCTGTGGGCGCGCAGTCTGACCACGCGGTCGAATTACTGAAGGACGAACTGCAAAAAGCCAAAGTCAACTACGCCGATATCGGCAAGGTGGATAGTCAGCCGGAGAAGGGGGTTATTAAGGGCCTTCCGCTGGATGCGTCCTCTACTGTGCGCGAAATTGTAAGCGACCGCCTGCCGGAATATGACGTGGCAGCCGGGCCGGATAATAGCTGGATCCTGACCATGAAGCCGCAGGTGCTGGCCGATCTAAAGGACCACACGCTGGAGCAGTCGATTGAAGCTATCCGTCAACGCGTTGACAGCCTTGGAGTGAGCGAGCCGCTGATCCAGAAAAATGGCCTGGGCGATAACCAGATTCTGGTCCAGCTCCCCGGCGTGGACGATCCGGGCCGCGTAAAGGAGATTATTCAGTCCACGGCACGGCTGGAGTTGCGTGAAGCACTGGATCACGGCACGGTTTATCCCACAGAGCAGGCAGCGCTTCAGGCGCATCAGGGCGTTCTTCCTGCAAATTCGATGATAATGCCAAGCAAACCGCGCAGGGGCGAGCAAGAAGGCGGCTTTATTATCGTGAGCCGCGTTCCTGTGGTTAGCGGCACAGACATTCGCAGCGCCGATCCGGGCAACAAGTCCGATACGAACGAACCAATCGTTAACTTCTACCTGACAGCCGCAGCGGGAAAAAAGTTCGCACAGTTTACCGCGGCGCACAGCAAAGACAGCGCCGATCCCAGCAATCTTGCCATTGTGCTGGATAACCGGGTCATCACGGCGCCTTCCATCAATTCCCAAATTTCTGACAGCGGCATTATTGAAGGCGGCTTCACGGAAGAAAGCGCAAAAGACCTGGCCATGCTGCTGCGTTCCGGCGCTTTGCCGGCCAGCTTGCATTATCTGACGGAACGCACTGTTGGCCCGTCGCTCGGCGCGGATTCCATCCGTGCAGGCGTTAAAGCCGCCATCGCCGGAATGGCCGCCGTGCTGATCTTCATGCTGATTTATTACCGGGGAGCCGGCATTAATGCCGATCTGGCGTTGATCTTGAATCTGGTAATCCTGCTGGGCTTTATGGGCTTCTTTGGCGCGGTGCTTACGCTGCCCGGAATTGCGGGCGTGATTCTCACTGTAGGTATGGGCGTGGATTCCAATGTGCTGATTTTTGAGCGTATTAGGGAAGAATTGCGCAATGGCAAAGCGCCGGCCGCCGCGGTTGACCAGGGCTTTGACCGCGCCTGGACCACGATTCTGGATACTCACGTTACGACCATTGTTACCGCATTGATTCTGTTTTTTGTAGGTACGGTGCCGGTAAGCGGATTCGGCCTTACGCTGATTTTCGGCCTTTTGGCCAACCTGTTTACCGCGGTTTTTGTTTCCCGCGTCATTTTCGATGCTGTCCTCAGCCGCAAGGGGCGAGGCGAAGCTTTAAGCATTTAGCTCAAAAGGTCAAAACAAAGTGGAATTTTTT
>JBARNL010000452.1:0-3512 GCA_049802955.1 Candidatus Angelobacter sp. | reverse complement strand
GCTGGCAATATGCCAGCCCGTTTTCTTGGTTTGAGCGGATACCAGCCTTTCCCAACCCGCGAATGATGATGTGGCAGTCCGGCAGGTCAGCTATGTATCGCCTTCTTCAAAGAGATAGAACTTGTTCAGGAAAGCTTGTCTATTGCGCCGACAAAAAAGATGGTATATAGATCAAGGAATGCGCCTCTTCTTGCTTTTCCTCTTTTCTGCCACCTTAGCAGCCGCGCAGTCAACACCGTTGGTGTTTTATCAGGTCGATGTTTTTGATGGATATCAGGTCCTCCGCCGACAGACGGTAACTATCCAGGATGGAATGATCCGCGATCTTGGCCCTGCCCAAGGGCCACCAAGCACACCCGGATACATTGTCGGAGCGGGCAAAATGCTGTTGCCCGGACTCATTGATGCGCATTGCCATATCAGCAACCAGGAATCGCTTGAACAAGCTGCCGCGCTGGGAGTTACAACAGAATTGGGCATGTTCGGGAACCCCAAAACCGTGTTCCCCTTACGCAAAGATGTGGAACAGGGCAAATATCCCAATGCGGCCGATTTTCGCACAGCGGGAACAGGAGCATCGGCCCCAGGAGGGCATCCGAGTGAACTGGGTGGCCCGCCGTTTCCGGCCTTTGCACAAGGCGATGATGCACAGAAATTTGTGGATGCCCGTTTTGCCGAAGGCTCAGATTATCTAAAAATCATCTATGACCACACGCTGCCTGGACTTTCTTTCCAACAGTTGAAAGCCTTGATTGCAGCAGCGCACAAACGAGCCAAACTGGTCGCAGTCCATGAGACCGTGCAGCAAGATGGCCTGCAAGCAATGGAAGCCGGCGCGGATGACCTGGAGCACATCTTCGCTGACTCGCCTTTGTCGCCTCAGTTCGTTAGAGCGGCAACGGCAAACCACATTGTGTTGACGCCAACGCTGGCCGTGATTTCGGCCTTCGGCGGCAAGACACTGGGACCGGAGCTGGCAGGCGACCCTCGGTTTGCTCCTTACCTGTTGGGTTGGGCCGTCCAAATCCTGAATGTCAAACTGCCCGCGAAAGTGACTGAGCGCACTCACTATGACTATGCCCGGCAAGCGGTGAAAGCGTTGCACGATGCTGGAATCACAATCCTGGCCGGGACGGACTCGCCTAACCCGGGCACCGGTTATGGGCTCAGCATGCACGCTGAACTTCAGTTGCTGACTGAAGCGGGTCTTTCGCCGGAAGAGGCGCTCACCGCGGCCACTGCCGGGCCTGCTCGAGAGTTTGGCCTGATTGATCGTGGACGTATCCAAGCCGGTCGGCGGGCCGATCTTCTGCTGGTGCAAGGAGATCCCTCCAAGGACATTCGCGCCACGCGAAACATTGTGGGAGTCTGGAAGGCGGGAATTGCGATCGATCGCAACCAAGTTGCGAAAATAGCTGCAAGCACCAGGGGAAAGCAAACAAATGAGAAGTAACCGCGCAAAGGAGACCGGGGCAGGATCTGGCTGGTTGTGGAAAGCTGCGCGACTTAGATCGTTCGGCTCCCGGCAAAACTATCACACCGCCGTTACCGGCGGTGTGTTGGGTTAATGAGAGTTCCCATGATGCGCTCAGCAGCTCTTTAGCCTTTCAAGCTCATTTGCGCCGGGAACACGAAGTAGAACAGCAATCCGATGAGAATCAGGTAGCCCAATACAGCCAATGTCCACACCATATTGTGGCGAATTACCTCTCCTTCGCTGCGAACGAACCGGCTGGTGGAAACGCCGACACTTGCTGTTTGCGGCGCAATCGGCTTGCCTACCTCAGCGCCCAGCGAGTTCAGGGTCGGAGCGAGCAATACTGGCAGGTTAAGCAGCCTGCCGGTGACCGCCTGGATGGGCCCGAACATTGCATTGGTTGAGGTGTTGCTGCCGGAAAGAGCCACGCCAATCCATCCCAGGATCGGGGACAGGATTACAAATGCCCAGCCAACCTTGGAAAACCCATACGCCAGCGAGTTCGCCATTCCTGTAAAGACGAAAATGTATGCGATGGCGAAGATAAAGAAAGCAACCAGCAGGGCGCCCCACATTTGCTTGAAGGTGCGGGCAAATACCTGGCCCAGCACCTTGGGACTGGGACGCAACAGAAGAAGGATGAGGAGCCATGAGGCCAGAATGGCACTCCCGCCGCTCAAGGGATTGAAGTTAAAGACAGAAGAAATGGGTTTGTGGGTAACCGAGGAGACTGCCGAGATTTGCAATTTATACCAACTGATCCCCGGCAGATGCGACCATGGCCCCGTCCACAACACGACTACCACGATTAGGATGAGGTAAGGAAGCCACGCGCGGAAAACCCCGCCGGCTCCGAGAACATTACTGGTTTCCGCCGCCTTCACTTGTGCTTCAGGGATGATCTTCCCGCCGAAAGAGCGAATATTCTTAGGCCGCCAAACCTTCACAAACAGGAATAGCACCCAGAAAGAGACGAGTGCGCCACTGAGATCGGGGAGATAGGGACCTAAATAGTGCGCCACCGGCCATTGTCCCAGAATGTAGGAGAAGGAACCGACAAGCGCCAGTGGCCATGCTTCCTTCAGTCCGTCCCAGCCGCTGACCAGGTATATGAGAACGAAGGGTGGCAGAAGTGCCAGCACGGCAACCATGTCACCAATGGAACCAGATAACGCCAGCAACGGCAGCCCAGTGACCGCAGCCAGGGCCAGTACCGGGGAACCAAGCGCTCCATAGGAAACCGGGGCATTATTGGCGAGGGCCGCCACCCGGATTGCCTCGAGATCTACAATCCCCAGTCCAACCAGGATAGGCACCACAACCGCCCACGGATAGCCGAAACCTACCAACCCTTCCAGCAGCGCGCCAAAGGCCCAGGCAAGCATGATGGTCTGGATACGAACGTCGATTGTGGCCTGATTCACCATCCAGGTCTTAAAGCGATCGAAGTCGCCGGTGAGGACCAGGGTGTTAAAAATGACCAGGCCCCAAAAGGTGATCCAGTCGATGACCCACGCGCCCTGCAGCCCGCCATAAAGATAGGAGTGCATCGTGGCCCCAAATGGAGCATGCCAGGCCAGCACGCCAATCGCAATTGTGATCACGCCGGCGATGATAGTGGCCAGCCATGCCGTAACGCGAAGCACAGCCAGCATGAACAACAGGCAGGCAAGCGGAACCAACGCAAGCAAGATCGTAGACCACATGCTTCCAGTGGGAGCCAAGATTTGCTGAAACATATCTCTGCACCTCAGAAAATGAAATTGTCTTTCTTCAAAAAAAGCGACGTCATTACCGTGGCGGAGGCATTTTTCTCCTCGTCCACACTGACTGCCTGACGGACTACAAGATAAATGGAATGCGCCGAATACTCTCTACTGTAGCGGCGCTTATGTCAAGTGTTCTCTTTAGAAATGTCAAACCACTTTTAAAATGTCCCCATTCTTACCTCGATTAAAATGTCCCCTTTTTCAAACTTTAGCTTCTTCCTTCGTTCTCTGTCGGCGACTCCCTTCCGGAGCGGAGCCCGCAGGGC
>JBARNL010000451.1:0-3415 GCA_049802955.1 Candidatus Angelobacter sp. | reverse complement strand
GTGCTGACCCGGCTCTTGCACGAGTGCCTGGTTAGAAAACCCAAAGAACGGGGACCGGGCATAAAGGCGAGAGTTGCGGAAAGCAAAAACTCCTTGTCCTTTGCCGGTTACCCGACAAAAAACAAGGAGCAATCAAAGTGATGAACAAGAATAGCAAAGTATCTATCGAGCAGGTTGTTACGCTTGACATCGACTCTCAAGGTAACGTGAGTCAGAGACTCACCGCGCTGGATATCACGTTGGAGAACACCTTGCTCCACGCGCTCTATCCGGGAATCAAAGTTGCTGTCGTGAACGTGCCCACCGAACCTCTGGACGCCTTTGAGGAATCGGTGATTGCCAACGCGATGGCGAACATCACTCACAAAAACACGCACTACAAATTGGTAGGGGCCAGTGGTTCAAGCAAAGACGGAAAATTCTACTTCGTCGATGCGGACCACACGCAGGCGCTTGCGGAACGGTTCCATAAGTGGCCGCAGGCCGCCATCGTGTATTTCGGCATCCTGGTTTCCGACTGTCAGGCTCTCATCGAGGAGCCGGAGGCCACGGTGCTGGTGGTCAAGGACCATGTGCTGGGCACCAACGACTGCCGGGGCTGGATCAGCCGGCGGATGTTCGAGAAGTTAGATCTGCCGCCTAATCGCATGTATCAGTTCCGGCTGGCCTTTGAAAACACTCAGGCCAAGGGCTCATTCAAGGTCATGGAAGACGATGCCGCCGACCTGCTCGGCGCGGACATTGTTCTGCCACTGAGTTCGGTCAAACCAGGCATGAAGGATGCCGACGCCATCGGTAAGAAAGCGCGGGCGTTCCGGGGACGAGTGGTCCTTGGGATTCGCGAGTTTTCCCGGCCGCTGGAGTTTGAGTCGAGTTACACCCTGATCGAACACGCTCCGGATGATTCGATTCATTTGGAAATCATGCCGGAAGCGTTGAAGCAGGTGCGTAATCTGAATGAGTCGCTTCAAAAGGGCGACTATCGGCAACTGCTGGAAATCCTTGGCATCGATCCTTCCGAGAAACAGGAAGACGAGGAAGTGAGGAATGTCGAGGCGGCATTGCTTGCCGATAAGTCCGGCCACATCGTCCGCTTTCCCTACCTCAACCACCAACTCAACCGTCTGCTTGCGCGGTGGGCATACAAGGCATTGACCAGTGGCGGCTTTCGCCTGCCGGCCTTTGCCCTGGCTGACGATGGATATCTTGTCGCACACGATGGAGTGGTCTACTCGGGTTCCGACTGGATTCCGCAGGACCAGGCCATCGTTGCGCTTGAATCCAAACGCGGCCTCTGTGTGCGTTATCCCATCCGCATGGTGGAAGACCTGTTGCCGGTGGAACACATCGGCACGGCGGAACTCATCATGCGCCTCAGCCTCCAGTTGGATGGCCAGAAATGCCTGGCGTCCTATCAGGTTGCGGAGCAGATCGCCTCACAACAACTTCTGCTGGAGGGCACATACACTCTCCATTCAGAAACTGCAAAGCACAATGGCGGGGACTTTGATTTTGACTGGATTTGCGTTCTCGAAGCAGACCGCTTCCCGCGGTTTGTAGAGAAACGGTTTCAGTTGGCCAGTGGCTTTCACCAGGAGAAAACGAAGAAAAAAGCGCGTAGTCCCTGGTTCAACCTGATGCATGTGGCCATGAAGGCCCGGGGAAATCTGATCGGAACGATTACCGATCTGAAGACCTCGTGCCTGGCTGCAGGGCGGCAGGATCTTGCCTACAAGCTGGTCATCGAACTCCAGAATGCGCTCGACAATCTGAAGCACGACGTCGAGCCGGATCAGAAGGTCATCGCCGAAATCCGCCAAGAGGTAACTTCGGCGCCCTGGCTTCGCTACAAGAATGCCAAGGCGATCTCGGAGTTGCCCATTCACCTCGACGTGGCCGCTACCGACCGCATCGGGAAACTCTACATCCACGTCCGCAAGGAGATCCAGGATCTGCTGGAGTCGAAGCTGCTCATCGGCGAATTCAAGGGGCTGATTACGGGTGAGATGGTCACCCGGGTTATGTTCGACGAATGCCGCCACGTGAACATCGTCTACGCCGCAGTGATCGGAAAGGTCTCCGAACGGCAAGAACAACTCAAGGCTCAACTGGACAAGGCGCAGGAGGAGTGGGACGAGTTTAAGAAGTCAAAGAACTCCGACAAATCCCTCCGGCGCAATAAATACCTTGCCAAGCAGAAGGCGTTCGGCGTCCATCGGCAGGGCGAGGAGCGGGCCAAGCAGGAGATGAAAGCCATCATCGCCTGGGTCCGGGTTTGGGCGGGCAGCAAGAAGGAGAACCGCACGGGCTGGCTGCAGGCTTTGCATACCGTGGTATGCAACGGCCAGGGCAGCGGCGCGATTCTGTTTCACGCTTTCCCGCAGGAGATGATCGACAAGCTGGCGGAGCAAACCGGCGGCACGGCCGTCCGTGTTGCTCTTCCCAATCTTGCCGGCATCTCCAGCCACCTGGATGACGAAGGCCGCGCCTTTCTGGTTGAGGAAACCGAAGACGGCACCAAGGAGACATTCCTGTTTCAGTACAAGGACGGGCAATTCCTCTTCGAGCCGGCTTCATTGACACAACCAACGGAAACAAAACCCACGGGACAATAACCGTGAACTGGCGACCGGGCGCAAGCCCGGTCCCAGACTTTCAGGAGGAATCGAGGTCATGACGAAACGCGCATTGGTGTTGATACTGGTTGTTTTTGCTGTGGTGATGTCCCTTACGCTTCTTGCGGAAGACACTAAGCAGTCTGTAAAGAGCGACGTGCTGCATCTCGCGACCGCTCTGGACCACATCACCGTTCTCGAATTCGCCGAACCGGTGACGCTGGCGGCCGCCGGCAGCTCCGCCTTCAATATCGAATGGCGCGAGAACAAAGTCCTGATCAAACCAGCCAAGGCAGGCGCGTCCACCGACCTCTTCGTCTGGACTGCCTCACGGCGTTTTGCCTATGAACTCGATCCCCCAGGAGAAGCCAAGAACATGAACTTCGCAGTCGATAATGCCATTCCGGCCAAACCCGTTCCGGACGCTCATGACAATGACCAGATGGCCGCAATCGCCGACATGGTATTGACGCGGGCTTTTCTGGGCGCGGACCGGATCAACAACGACGATATTAAGAATGACAAAGGGCATATCGTCGTTCGCGTCGAAAACGTATTTCAGTCTGCGACCAGCCTCTACATCCGGTATTCCATCCAGAACCTCACGGACAAGCCTTACCGAGCGGTGAAGCCGTCCGTCTACGAAATGGTTCCACCAGACAACACCGTGGCCCTCGAATCACTCCGGCGCACTCAACTGGACGCCCGCACGCTCCAGAAACTGGGCGAGATCAAGAGGATTTCGCTCGTCTTGGCTGGCACAGAGATACGAGTAGAAGACCTCCAGCCCGGAGTTGCCA
>JBARNL010000450.1:0-2395 GCA_049802955.1 Candidatus Angelobacter sp. | reverse complement strand
CTGATAGGCTTCGTCGTGTTTGGCGTTTTAATTTTTCTTGCCTTCCGAATATCTCTGAAACACTTCCGCCACACACAAAATGGCTTCAGTAGAGTGATTGCCCTTGCCGTGTTTGCCGCTATCTGCGGTGTGCTGGTTCATGGGACAGTTGATTACCTGTTCCACACCACGCCCCAAGCAACAGCTTTATTCTTCCTTGTCCTGGGATTGTTAAGTGCTCAGGCTTTAGCCGGTGAGACAGTTCAGAACAAGCAGGCCGCCTGAATGATTGCAAAAGAGAAGATCGATGCGGAAGTGGTGCTGGCTTGTAACGTATGCCGGAGCGAGCGTATACAGAAAGTGGACTCAGACTTTAATTTCTGCCGTTGCGATTCCTGTGGCTACGTGTTCGACAGCCCCAGACCGTCCTTTGTTGAGATCAGTGCGTTTTACTCGCAAGCAGGCAGGTACGACAAGTGGCTCAAGCAAGAGCAGGCCCGTGACAGGCTGTGGACGCGCAGGCTGAAAAAACTGTCACAGTCTGGCGCGAAGGGTCGCCTGCTGGATATTGGCGCAGGCTATGGACAGTTTCTCCAGCATGCGCGAACGCTCTTCTACGATGTTAACGGAACGGAAGTTTCTGAGATCGCGGTCGCTCTCGCAAAAGAAAAATATGGTTTGCAGCTTTTTGCCGGACAAATTGAGGAACTGGATTTGCCGCCGCAATCTTTCCATACCATTACTTTGTTTCACGTTCTGGAGCATGTGCCCGATCCGGGCAAACTGGTGAGTCGGTGCCATGCCCTGTTGAGAGCGCAAGGGACTTTAGTCATCGCCGTGCCAAATGACGTGCTGGCCTGGACCTCAAAGGTCAAGAAGGCTGGGAAAAAGCTGGGGATTAAATCTTTCCAAAAGTTCAGCCCAAAACTGGGAATCGCGCGAGCGGGAGCATCACGGGAAATTCATCTTTCGCACTTTACTCCGGCAGTACTGCGCCAGCTTTTAGAAACCTCCGGACTGCACCTCACTGAAGAATCACTCGATCCTTATTATGTTTCCAGCGGTTTCCGGTTGTTGCTGGATAGCGCTTATTACACAGTTCATCGCGTGTTACACGCAACCATGAAAATCAATCGTTATGACACCATATGGATGGTCGCCCGCAAACCATGAATTCACTCAAAGCGTTGCAACGAAATTGGGAAGGATTGGCGCAAGCCGATCCGCTGTGGGCGATATGCACCGATCCCGGAAAGCGCAACAGCCA
Organism: Candidatus Angelobacter sp.; assembly: GCA_049802955.1. Lineage (GTDB taxonomy): Bacteria > Acidobacteriota > Terriglobia > Terriglobales > Acidobacteriaceae > Angelobacter. The sequence continues at coordinate 1,149 of JBARNL010000450.1, read as the reverse complement.
ATGGAAGAAGGAAGAGTTCTTTGCCACAGGCCGAAAAGAGATTGAAGCAGTGCTTGCCTATGCAGCCATGATTGGTCTCGGCATTGATAAAACCTTGCCTGCCTTGGACTTTGGTTGCGGCGTGGGCCGCTTGACCCGCGCCTTGGCAGAGCATTTTCCTGAATGCGTCGGCGTGGACATTTCACCTACGATGATTAACCTGGCACGCGAGATAAACCGCGATCTACCTAATTGCCGTTTTCAGATGAATGAAGATATTCGATTGAAAAGCCTGCCGGATAATTATTTTGGCTTCATTTATACAAGCCTTGTGCTTCAACACATCGCGGAGCCCTGTAGTCATGAATATATCGCTGAACTTATACGGGTGTTAGCACCCAATGGCGCGTTGATTTTTCAGGTTCCGGAAAGGCTGCACGCGAAACCACTCACAAAAGTCCGGACAAAGCTGGCCTTACGCTCCCGGCTGCAATCCATTTTCGGCAGGCAAAAGCCTTGCATCATGGAAATGCATTGCATGAAGGAATCCGTTATCCGGAAGTTGATTGCTCAAAGCGGAGGGCGGGTAATGGACGTGGCCATCACAAATTCCTGCGAGGCTTCATTTTCCGGCGACCTACGATACCTGATACAAGGATCGTTGCAGGGATACGTTAGCAAGCAGTATTGCGTGATCAAGCACCTGACAGGGACTTACAGGGAATGCGCGTAGGGTTTGATGCGCGCTGGTATAACCAGTCCGGAGTAGGGAGCTACATCGGCGGGTTGTTGCCTGCGCTTGTTCGTGCGGGCTGTGAACTGGTGGTTTACATTGATCCGAGTAATCCCATACCAGGATTGGATGGACGTTCTCTGAAAATTGTCCCAGTGTTTTCTGGGAAGTATTCGCCGCTCGCGACGATCGAATTTCGATACCTTGAAAGACGAGATAAGCTCGACCTTTTTCACTGCCCCTTTTATGCAGCTCCGCTGCTGAGTTGTCCGGTGGCCCTAACCATTCATGACCTCATCCCGTTTCTTTTTTCCGTTTATTCCTGGCCCAAACAGAAGATGGTGCGGGCCGGATACCGCGTAATGGCCAAATGGGCAGCGCACCTCATTGCCGATTCTCATTGCACCGCAACTGATATCCAAAAAATATTGAGCGTG
>JBARNL010000449.1:0-4753 GCA_049802955.1 Candidatus Angelobacter sp. | reverse complement strand
ACTTGCCCGCAATGCCACGGCAGCGGCCAGATTACGCAGTCCGGCGGGGGGATGAAATTCAACGTCACCTGCCCGCGCTGCCACGGCACCGGCAAAGTGCAGCCTCCATGTCCGGTTTGCCACGGAGAAGGCGTAGTAGAACGCACAGAGCCGCTGGAGGTCCGCGTAAAGGCGGGCACGCGCGACGGCCAGCGCATACGCATCGCCGGCAAAGGCAATACAGGGACACAGGGCGGACAACCGGGCGATCTTTACGTGATTATTCGCGTGGGTGATCACCCGGTGTTCCGCCGCGAAGGCGATGATATTCACGTGAGTGTGCCGGTAACGGCCTGGGAATCGGCGCTGGGCGCAAGGATTGAGGTGCCGACCATCGACGGCCGCTCGCAATTGAAGATTCCGCCGGGAACGCAGAGTGGACAAAAGCTGCGTCTGCGGGAAAAAGGGGTCCCGTCTGCTACGCGCGAAGACAAGCGGGGCGATGAGATCGTGGAAATCAAAATTACGGTCCCGGCAGCGCACGACATGAAGGCGCGCGAACTCTGGCAGGAACTGCATGAACTGCATAAGGACGATCCACGGGCGGAGCTGTGGAGCAAGGTTTAGCAAAGGGAGGTGTAGTGCTGGAAACGGCACGCCTGCGCCTGCGCGAATTTGTTCCGCAGGATGCAGACGCTCTGCTGGCCGTACTTGGCGATCCGGTGGCAATGCAGTTTTATCCGGCGGCATTCGACCGCAAGGGAGTTGCAGAATGGATCGCTAAGAATGTTGGCCGCTACCAGCGTGACGGCCATGGGTTGTGGGCGATGGTGCTGAAAAAGTCCGGCGAACTGCTCGGCGATTGCGGTTGCACATTGCAGGAAGTGGAAGGCAGGAATGAAATTGAGGTCGGCTACCACTTGAGGCGCGATCTCTGGGGCAACGGCTATGCCACGGAAGCCGCACTTGCATGCATGGAGCACGCGTTTACTAAGATCGGCGTGGACCGGGTGATTTCGCTGATACGACCCGAGAATATTCAATCTATTCGCGTAGCGGAGAAGAACGGGATGGCGTGCGAGAAAGTTATTTTTTGGCGTGGGTATGATCATTGTATTTATGCGAAGAGCCGCCAGCATTTTATGTAGAGGCAAACAGTGAGACGCGGCAGCGCCGCGTCTCTACAGCGTACGTTATGAATCTCGCATAAAGTGTCGCGGGAATCGAGGAGAGCGGTGACGTGGCGTGATCGATGTGGGCGCAATCGACAACGATGTGTAGCGGTGATCGACAATGACGGCGTAGAGACGTGGCACTGCCACGTCTCAATTTAGGGCATGACACTGTTTCGAAACAAATATCGGATTGAATCTGCCCGGAAACCACATTGGGATTACACGCTGCCGGGATCGTATTTTGTCACGATCTGTACGCACGAGAAGAAGCCCTATTTCGGAGGTGTGGCGAATGCGACCGTGAACCTTTCAGCGATTGGTGAATATGCCGATGCGTGCTGGAAAGAAGTTCCGAAACATCATCAGCACATAGACATTGATGATTCTGTGGTCATGCCGAACCATATGCACGGAATAGTGATCATCGGCGGCCCAGATCGGCTGCCGGAGATGCGAAAGCGTGAGAAATTCAAGCGGGTTGCGGAGCTGAATGAGGTGCGTCCCAAGGCCAGTTCTTTGGGTGCGGTAGTGGGCTCATTCAAGTCCGTGGTCACGCAATGGTGCGAAGCGAAGCAGGTCGAATTCGAGTGGCAGCCGCGATTTCATGATCGAATCATTCGGGGAAAGAATTCATTGAAGGCGGTCTGGGAATATATTCGGAACAATCCGGGCAATTGGTGTAAGGATACATTTTATGTAGCATAAGCAGTGAGACGCGGCAGTGCCGCGTCTCTACGGGGCACGTTATGAATCCCGCAGGGAATGTCGCAGAAGAAATATTTTTATGACGGCTAAACGCAAATCCAAAGGCGCTTACATGATCTCTTCCGTGGCGGAGATGTACGGCATCCATCCGCAGACGCTGCGGCTCTATGAGCGCGAAGGCCTGCTTAAGCCTTCGCGGACCGACGGCAATACGCGCCTATACACTGAAGAAGACCTGCAGCGGCTGGAATTCATCCTGAACCTGGCCCGCGACCTGGGCGTAAACATCGCCGGTATCGCCATTATTTTGCAGATGCGCGAGCGGATGGAAGACATGAACCGCAAGATGCAGGAGTTTGTGCGCTTTGTGCAGGATGAAGTCGCGTTCCGCGCCAGCAATGCCCATGCCGATCCCAGCAAGGGCGCGATCATTCCGCTGCGTAAGCCTGCCATCAACGTAGCCCCGCGCGATCGGAAGAAATAGCCGACTCGCCTCCCAGCATTCCCGCGTAAAAAAGCCCTTGAGAAAATAAAAAAAAATCCGGTAGGTCTTTGGGATCTACCGGCTATATGTTGTCGCGAGAAACAGCACCGGATGATGCTTTAGGTCAGTTCAAGTCCCGTCCGCGAATTGTAATGATTGGCCTGCGCTGTTCGCCGGATGAAGGCTGTGGCACATCCTGATCGAGGATGACCGGCCCGGCGCCAGCGGCAGCAGCCTGTTTTTTATGTGGATAAATACGCATACGCTGTCGGATCCGGCGTTCAACATCAGCCCATTCTTCGCGAGCGCGGTCCACGCCTCGCCGAATGCGCATTACGCCTTTTTCTTCAGCCTTACGGAGATTGTCTACCAAACGCATTGCAGCTCCTTTTCTGGAGTGCTTTTTGTCCACGGCATGTCTTGACCTACCGCGTCCTATTAGTACGATGCCGCCGAGAAAAGGTTGGAAACTGCTGCTGGATCTTTAATTTTGCCGCTAAGCTCCAAACCGCTTTGGCCCAACTCATGGGTAACCCGAATTTGCCTCGCCTTTTCAGCAACTCTGGACTACACTCCGCAACCATGAAAGCGCTAGCCTTTTTTTCTCTTACTGTCCTGTTGTGCAAATTTGCGTTGGCCTGGGCCGCTTCTCAGGAAGCCATGTTTTGCGGGTTTTCCTGGTCATCCTGGCTGTCGAGGAACTCGACGAGATTTTCTGCCAGATGGATTGCGTTATCGGCGATCTGCTCCAGGCAGCGCGAAGCAAAGATCAGATGGAGGTCCTGCTCGTCTTTAACATGCGATTGTGGAACGTGCGGTTCTGGCCTGCTTAGGCTACGTAAAACGTAATCACGATAGGCATCGACGGAAGCTCCGCTATGCGCGGCGGTGCGGGCCAGCACTGGATCAAGTCGCGCCAGCGAACGCAGGGTTTGGCGGCACAGATGAGAGACGGCGATAGCCAGAGGTTGAAGCCGGGAAAAATCTTCATGCTCATGATGTTTCCCCACTTCCGATACCTTGCGTCCCAGATTTGCGGCCAGAACGCCGAGCTGAGCGAGGTCTTTGCTGATGTTTACGGCAGAGGTGAGACGCCTGGCTTCAGGAGCCGCCAGCGACCCGCGTTCCAGCGCTGAAAAGACCGCTTGATCGAACGCGAATTCCAGCTCCTGAATGGCTACTGAAGTTTCCAGCACGCTCACAACCACGTGGGAGTTCGTGTGGAGAAGCGCCGCAATTGCCTGGCCCACCGCTTCATCCACTTTGTTGCCCATGCTTTTAAGCAAATTGTTGACGTTGGTTTCCGCTCTTTGCGCCCTTGCAGCTTGGATCGCCATTACAACACCCTTTTTCTGTAGCGTTACTTTATTAGACGAAATTACCAGTGGCCGGTTAACGCGCAATGAAAACTAAAAGCAATTTGCGTGAATCTGCGCAAAGCACTTGTTTTGAGCTATATAGATGAGCAAGGGCCAGGGAGGGTTCACTTTTTAGGTGATTCAAAGCGGTAACCCGCGCCGCGAACTGTGCGCAGATATCGGGGCTGTTCCGGGTCAACTTCAATCTTGGAGCGCAGCTTTCTTACATAGACGTCCACAGAGCGCGGACTGACGAACGCAGTATCTTTCCAGACGGCATCAAGAATCTGGTCACGGGTAAAAACGCGGCCGGCATGGCGAGCAAGATAATGCAGCAAGCGGAATTCGGTGGCCGTGGCGGTGGTTACCACGCCTCGCACGGTGAGCACCATGGCGAGCGCATCAATTTCTAGGTCGCCCGCGCGGATCACCGTTGGGGCCGGAGGCGCTTCACAGCGCCGCAAGACCGCCTTTACACGCGCTACCAGCTCGCGCGGACTGAAGGGCTTGGTGATGTAGTCGTCTGCGCCGATTTCAAGGCCGCGTATGCGGTCGGCTTCACTGGTCCGCGCCGTCATAAAAACAATGGGCGTACCGCGAAGCGCTTCTCCCGACTGGCGTATCTGGCGGCAGAGTTCAATGCCGTCTCCGCCGGGAACCATGATATCCAGCAGCAGCAAAGCAGGGCGGTCTCGGAGCGCGTCTGCCAATACGGCATGCGTGGTGGAATAAACCCGTGTGCGATATCCAGCGGCTTCAAGATGATGGCGCACCAGGCGCGCAATGTCAGCGTCGTCTTCAACGACAAAAAGTTTTTGCTTGTCATTGGCTGCCGTGGGTATTTCTTCGTCCGACCGTTGATTTAACCGAGGAAGCGTTCTGTTAAGGCCGCCCATACACGTTCAGCGTACAGGGCCAATGTTAATGGAGTATGAAAACTGCGCAACAATGCGTGCTGCCGGCCACCATCCTGAGGGCTTCCAAGGATAGGTGGCCATCGGCTTGCGATTTGGTACAAGCTTTATTGGTCGTCGTTGCGGGTTGCGCCCAGC
>JBARNL010000448.1:0-3862 GCA_049802955.1 Candidatus Angelobacter sp. | reverse complement strand
GTTTGTTTCATCGCCGCCACCGCCACTGCCGCATTCGCCCAAACTGGGAAATGCTCGTTTCAAAAATTAACTTTCCCGGCACCGGCTAACCGCCTTCCGCTACCCAGGGCGCTCAATGATGTGGGCGCCATTGTGGGATCGTATTTCGGCGGCAATACGAGCCATGGATTCCTGCTATATCAAGGCAAGGTCTCCAGTTTTATGTTCCCTGGTTCAACAAGAACGGAGGCTTGGGACATCAGCCGGACGGGAATCATTGTTGGTACCTACAACGTTAGCGGTGTTGCGGGCACGCTCGGTTTTATGGTTAAGTCCGGGGTCTTCCATAAAATTACAATTCCTGGGTTTCCAACTACGAATGTGTCGGCCTTTGGAGTGAATGACAATGGCGACGTGGTTGGCCGGTTCGTTGCCAACGAGACAGCCTTCGGCTTTCTGCTGCGCAATGGAAAACTGACCATTCTTTCATTCCCGGGGGCTCAGTCAGGGCAACGCCCGGCAGCATCAACGATCAAGGTGTGGTTGTGGGAAACTTTTTCCTTTCTCCAGATGATACCGGCCATGCTTTTATGTGGAAGGATGGAGTATTCAGCAACGTAAGTCCGCCGGACAGCACCACTGCGACAGCATCGAAGATTAGCAATACAGGAGCAGTCGTTGGAAGCTATGTATCAGCGTCTGACCACCTGAGACATGGCTATGCCCTGAAAAATGGAACATACACAACAATTGATATATCGAACACGGAGACATTGATCGATGCTGTAAATAAATTTGACAATGTAATTGCTGAACAACAAAGTAGGGTCGATAGATCCTCTGTTCAAGGGATTCTGCGCAGCAGCGTTCTAAAGGAAGAATCTCCACCCTTCGCGAAACCCACCCCATCCTTCGGGCATTTTACGGAGGGTGGGGATTGAAAGTACTAGGTAACTAATTCATCAACAAAGGTGGCCACCCCATCCAGCAGCAGCTCATCTCATTTGCAACGTTCCCCCATGAATACTCAAGGAGAACCAGTCATTTTTATGAGAAGCCACAGGAAAGTCGTCTGCCTGCTGTTATCCGCCTGTTTTATCGCCGCCACTTCAACCATTGCATTCGCCCAGGATGGGTCCCCGACCGGGAAATGCTCATTTCAAACCGTCAACATCCCTGCGCCAGCCAACCTTGGCTCGGCCGCGGCGCTCAATGATTCAGGCGCTATTACGGGAACGTTCGCGGACAGTAACTTCCATAGCCATGGATTCCTGCTGTTTCAGGGCAAGCTCACCACGTTTATGTTCCCCGGTTCGACGGACACTACTGCCCGCGATATCAACCGGACGGGAACAATCGTTGGCGACTATATCGCTAACGGCGTCTCAGGCCAGCGCGCCTTTATGGTCCATTCCGGCGGTTTCCATCAAATCACAATACCCGGCTTCCCCAATGCAACTGCGGTGGCCAGCGGAGTGAATGACAATGGCGACGTGGTTGGCCAGTTTGTTTCCAGCAACGGAGTATTTGGTTTTCTGCTGCACAATGGCAAACTAACCACCCTTTCATTCCCTGGAGCACAGGGAGGGACGAACCCCACCGGCATCAACGACCAGGGTGTGATCGTGGGAACCTATTTCCTTTCTTCGGAAGACCCTGGCCATGGCTTCATGTGGAAAGCCGGCGTGTTCAGCAATGTGAATCCTCCAGATAGCGACGGCCACTCGCGGCCGTCCAAGATCAGCAACGCGGGTGACATTGTGGGCTCGTACGTTACGGTCGACGGTGTGGAACATGGATTTTCCTTTGACAATGGAAAATACACCAAAATTGATGCGCCAAGTTCTGAGGGCACAGATATCGTTGGCGTGAATAAATTTGACAACGTGATCATAGAGGCCACACACGCCAGGAATGATGTTGTGCTCAAGGGATTCTGCTCCGCGGTGTTCTAGATAAACAATCTCCACCCTTCGTGAAGAGCCGGGTTGCGCCCCATCCTTCGCGCTTTAGGTTTTTGCGAACGGTGGGATTTTGAAAACATTGGCGTGATCGGGAAAGCAAAATTTCACGGAGGCACGGAGAACTGATCAGAATCGCCGACAAGTGGGCCGCGAAGATTAAAAACGCAAAGCAGCTTCAAGGTCTTCTATAAGATCGTCAGGATGCTCCAGGCCAATCGATAGCCGCAGAAGGTTTGCCGGGCTGCGGGTGTTTGCGCCTTCCACTGAAGCACGGTGTTCAATCAGGCTATGCGTGCTGCCCAGGCTGGTAGCGTGGCTGAATAGTTTGAGACCGGAGATAAGCTTGAACGCTTCAGCCTGGCCGCCTTTGACCTGAATGGACATCATTCCGCCAAAGCCGGACATTTGTGCGGCAGCGATTTTGTGTCCGGGATGCGAAGGCAAGCCAGGATAATGTACGGCTTCGATCTTGGGCTGCTGGCTGAGGAATTCGGCGACGCGCTGCGCGTTTTCAGAGTGGGCGCGGACGCGGTACGGAAACGTCTGGAGACCGCGGAGGGTCAGCCAGCATTCAAAGGGAGATGGCACAGCGCCGCCTTCATGTTGAATAGCTATGATTTTTTCCAGCAGCGCGCCTTTGCCGTTTGCGGCTTTGTCGTTCCCGCCGTTTTCTTTCCGGCCGTTCTCTCTGGCGTTTTCTCTCCCGCCGTTCTCTTTAAAGACCAGCGCGCCAACTGTGACGTCACTATGGCCGGAAAGATATTTCGGTACCGAGTGCATAACCACGTCAACGCCAAGATTGAGCGGAAGCTGAAAGAGCGGAGTGGCCCAGGTGTTGTCACAGGCAACCATAGCGCCGCACTTTTTGGCCAGCGCCACGATAGCGCGGAGATCGGTGATGTTGAGCAGCGGGTTGGAGGGCGTTTCTGTCCAGATGAGGCGCGTTGCCGGAGTAATAGCGCGCTCCACGGCGGCGAGGTCCTGCATATTCACCAGCGTGTGCTTGAGTCCCCAGTTGGCCATAACGGTGCGCAGCAGAATGGGCGTGCCGTAATAAGCGTCCTCGGCGGCGATGACGTGGTCGCCGGGCGAGAGCGATTGAAATACGGCGAACGTTGCCGCGCTGCCAGAAGAGAAAGCCAGCGCAGCAGCGCCTTCTTCCAGCGATGCCAGCGCGTGCTCAAGCGATTCACGATTGGGATTGTTAGGACGGCCGTAGAGGTATCCGCCGGGAAGAGTGCCATCCGCGGCCTTGTGGAAGGTGGTGGAGAGATGGATGGCAGGCACAACGTCGCGTGATCCGCCTTCAGGTTTGCGGCCGGCGTGGACGGCGCGGGTTTCAATCTTCATCGTGGATCAGGATATATCAAGTGCGGGGTCGCCGCAGATTTGCGCAGATTGTCTGCGGATAGAAATTTAGCCGCGTAAGCTTTTTTCGATCCGCGTTTTTAGCCGCGTAATCTTCTGCTAAAACCTGCGGCAAAAGTTAAGCGCCATTATTCGTGCGGATGCTTCTGCCGTTTGAAGAATGCGACCCATTCGTCAGCGCCGTTACGATCAGTCAATACCACGCTAACGAGTTCCCACGATTGCAAGCCGAGATTAGTAGCGGTCGATTCAAGCTCCTGCTCCGTCCTGGCCGTTTCGACGCGGTACTCCCATTCAATCATCGGCATGGGCTTTACGTTGAGGGTGAAGTTCTGGGACTGCGGGGCGTTGTCTGATCTGGGAGGTGTAAAACCGCTGGCCACGGCTGTTAACTGCACATTAAATGAGCCGGTGGCTGCGGTGGGCAGCGCGGTAAAAACAATGGTGGTGGCGCCTGCGTGTCCGGCGGGGACCTGGGCAATTACGCCCGCGGGCAGGCCGGAGAGGCTGAATTCAAAACTGGGCCGCTCGTTGACGGCAATATGAACCGT
>JBARNL010000447.1:0-3904 GCA_049802955.1 Candidatus Angelobacter sp. | reverse complement strand
GTTCTCCGTTGTTCCAACGCTCTCTGTTGGTTCCGTTTTTCAAAGATCTTTGTATCGCTTGCACCCTGAATCGCTGTCGGATTGTAGCCGATTTAACAATGTGAATCAAGAGCGACTTGATTTTCATTTTAGGCCGAAAAACAACAGCACATTGACGACATTGTTTTATGGCTTCATGACGCGCTCGTCGTTGCCGTCGTAGATGTAGCTCATGCCAGCGGTGGAGGAGAGCCGATTTTCAGCGCCATAGACGTAATTGTCCTGGCGCAGTGTAATTGTCATGTTTCCAGCCGCGTCATAATCCAGGCCGAGCCCACCGAGAGATGCAGCAAAATCGAACTGCCAAGAGCCGAAAAGGGGCCAATAATCAATGCAACAAGTGAGATCTAATGGCTTATCAAGCGCACGCCCTAACCCGCCTCGAACGCAACGGCGGTATTCAGCGGGGCGCTCTGATCGGCGGCTTCCGCGTCCAGAGTTGGAGGAAGTACAGCAGGAAGAACCAGATCAATGCATAGAAGAACAAATTACCCGCAATCGCCAGCGCTGCCCAGCGTTCAGCATGGCCGCCATGCACACCACCGGAATAAAACAGCCAAGCAATCAGCCCTCCAGGGAACGATAACGCATCGGTTATTGCATCCCGTGTTGAACTGTAGGGCAGGTGATTAAGAGCCCTGACCCCCGCCAAAGTTGCAAATGACAAAAGCACGCTTAATGATGCTCGAAGTAATTTCCTCATTTCGGCTCTTCCTTTTTTTGCGACGGCGGTGGCGTAATAGCTTCTTGATATGCCTGCTCCCCGTAACTGTCTTTAAATGCTTGCTGCGCCGTATTTATTGCGTTATTGAGCTGCTCTGGAGTAGGGTCGGCTTCTTCGGCTTCATGCTGATGAACTTTGTCCCAATCCCCAGAGGTAATCGGAATGCCATTCCAGTCTCTGGGCATTCCGTTAGCGTCAACGTGGGCAGGAGAGGTACCATCCGTGACAGCATGTTCAGCCTGCGTAAACTCGTTAATGGACCTAGCATTGATGTCGGCGGCGTGGGCGGGAGTCCCGCCTTGTTCTTTTTGAGCAGCTTGCTCGTGCTGCTTAATGTAAGATTCAGCCGCCTGTTTTGCCTTGACAGGATCCTCGCCAGGGCTTTTCATGTAGTGCTGATGATTGTGGCTTTTCATCTGACACGTCGGACACTGGTCTTGTATAGCACTGTATTCCTTCATAAGAGCTCTTTGGCCTGGAGTTAGGCCGGGGAAGGCTCTGTCGATTATTGTTTCATGTACTGGAGTCGGCCACTTCCCATTCTCATCTTTGAACCGCAGCGGATTGTTGCGCGCATACGCGTACATGTTCCACTGCTGCGGATCGAACATGCGCTGCCGCATAATCATCACCGGATCAGCGGAAACGAAGCGCCCTAAAGCACTTCCGTAGTACCGTGCACCAAAATTGTCTAAACCGGATTCTGTATCCCGTTCTTTGCCGGTGAATTTACGACTGTTCGGGCCTGCGGTCACCACCACCTCGGTACCAAATGGATAATAATCTGACTCTTCCTCAACCGTACCCGCAGCGCTGGCGATGATGCTGGTTGAATCGAGATGATCCGACAAATAGTAATGCACGGTGTTTGCGGGCAGGTCGATGCGGGCGATGCGCTTGCCGCCAAAATAAATATATTCTGCGCTCAGGCTGCCGGATCCGTCTCCTTCGGCCAACGTGTTGCCGCCAATGGACCAATAACGCTTCACGGCTGCACCGGTACTGGTGTTGAACTTCAGCACACGCTCGCCGTTGCCGTCATAGGTATATGACATTCCAGCGGCGGACGACAGCCGGTTCTCAGCGTCATAAACGTATTGTCCAGGCGCAGTGTAATTAGTCATGTTTCCAGCGGCGTCATATCCCAGGCCAATCGGGTGATTGGTTAGGTCACTGCTGTTAGCGAAATTCCCGCCGTGGGCTTTGTTCTGCATGGGCGCAACCTGCAAATTGCCCCAGGCGTCAATGGAATAACTCTCACCCCACGAATACGCTCCTGTGTTGGCCGCTGACCATCCTGAGCTTAAACGATTCAGCGCATCGTAGGTGAATGCCTGAGAACGAGTGGCGTCACGGTAATTGGTGATTGCAAAAACGTTGCTATTATCAGTACCGCTACCCGCCGTTCCATTCCCGGCGTGGAAGTCATAGCCCCGATCCATGATATTGCCGGTGTGCAGCGTGTCAGTGCAAGAGGTGGGCAGCGTTCCTGAAGTGAGAGCTGTAATGCGGCAAAGTTGGAGGCGCGGTGTGTATTGGAAATTCTGGTTCAGCGCCGGCGTGCTGCCGTTCGCAAAAGTCTTGAGCGCACCGTCAGGCCAGTGGGTGCCCGACATTCCATAGTTGGCGCCATTGGCATCCACAACAGAAACCAGCCTTCCTGCAGAATTGGCCGCGTATGTCACGACTCTGGTACTGGGATAGGTCAAAGTTTTGACCGACCCGTCGAGATTGTAGGTGTAACTGGTGCTCTTTGACACACCTGCAATCGGACGCGTTTCGGTCGTCAGCCTTCCTAAATTGTCGTACGTGTAACTGGCTGTTCCGGCCTGGTCCGTAAGGGAGGTGAGATGGCCCTTGGCGTTCGTGCCGACATCATACGTGTAGCTGACGACGGGCGTAGCCAGCGGACAGCTTTGCGCTCCGTAGCCTTTGCCGGTGACGCGATGCAGCGCGTCATAGCAATAGCTTACGGTCTGCGTTGCCGTGCCGGTCTGGTTAGGAGCGGGCGAGGTCTTCTGCAAGAGATTGCCGTCTAGATCGTAAGAATAAGTAATGGTTCCCGATTCAGGATTACTGGAAGTGAGTATCCGCGAGAGTGAATCATAGGTAAACGTGCGGGTGCGCCATTGCGTGCTGTCATTGGGTGCAGTGCCTTTTTGATCTACGCGCAGCAGATTGCCCAGGCCGTCATACTGGTATTGGGTAACCAGCGGAGCGAACAAGCCGCCCGGGTCCGTGCCGCCGGAAAGCGTTGTGCCGGAGGCGGTGAATGAAGCCGTGGAACTACCGCTCACCGAGTAGTCGGCGGCCGTACCAACGGCTTTTGACGTAAGCGTGATCGTGGAACTGCTGGCACTGGCCGTAACCGGCGAACCCGACACATTTAACGCTGCGGCCAGCGCAGTGGCCAGGGCCGCAGGCGTGCTGTTCAGGTTTTGGTTGTAAGCGGCCGATGCCTGGAAGCCGTTGACGGTGACCGTGAGCGTGCCGGCGTCATAAGTAGTTACTGGATAAACGCCGCCGGTAAGCGTGGGGCCTGAAACTGCCACGGAGAACGAACCAGCGCCAAAGTCGTTTGGATCATTGCTCATTGCAGACCATGAAAGCGAATAGTTCGGTCCGGCCGTATCTGCCGTTACAGAAATGGTCCCGGTTCCAGGATCTGAAAAAGTGATGGGATGGGGGCTCAATGCTGCAGCCATGCTTGAGGCCATGGCAGCAGCGTTGCTGTTTTGGCCGTAGCCTGCGCCGGCTTGCACGCCATTCACGGAAACGTATACCGCCCCGCTATCCCAGAGCTTGGGGCTGAATCGAGGACTGCATAGAAGATCGGGAGGACAATTCAGAACATAGTCATCACTCCCGCTAACGCTAAACCATCCGGTGGCTTTGGTTCCGCTGGTGGTGCTGCTCTGCAATGCCCCTGATATGGTGATGCTTCCGCTGCCCGGAGTGCCCGGGGTATTCGCCCCCGCACCAGGCTCGTCCACTTCCACCAGCCGGCCCAGCGCGTCTGTGCGGCTGCCGCGCAGCTTTCCCGCCTGGTCAGTCACGGTGACAGCAGGCAGATTGGAATAGTCTGTAGTGGAAATACTGCCGTCCTGGTAGGTGACCTGGGTTGCGCGGCCCAGCGCGTCG
>JBARNL010000446.1:0-11501 GCA_049802955.1 Candidatus Angelobacter sp. | reverse complement strand
TTCCACGAAGTTGGCGCTTATGAAGATTGAGGATCGAGGCGATTGCAGGATGGTTGTGGGTGACCTAAAACTGATCACCCGATGAACCGATTACCGGATCACCCGATTGAGGGACAAGGTAAGGCAGAGTTTTGATCGTGGCGCTCTATAGCACTACGAAGCAAAGGGTAAAAATATGATTCCAGATAGTTCAAAAGACAAAACACGGCGGCGGATCCACCAGCGGTTGCGGAACAAGCTTTCCGGATCAACGGAGCGTCCACGGCTGAACGTGTATCGCTCGCTGAACCACATTTACGTGCAGGTGATTGATGACATGTCCGGCACCACGCTGGCTTCCGCCAGCACGGTAAAGGGCAAAAAAGGCGGCAAGAAAACGGGCGGCAACGTGGCCAGCGCCAAAGAAATCGGCAAAGAGATTGCGCAGCGGGCGCAGGAAAAAGGAATCAAGAAGGTAGTTTTTGATCGAGGCGGATATCTGTATCACGGGCGCATCAAGGCGCTGGCGGATGCCGCGCGTGAAGCAGGTCTGGAGTTCTAAATAAAATGGCAATCGCAACCAAGAAAAAGCTCGATGCCGGCAATTACCAGTTGAAAGACCAGGTAGTGGCCATCAACCGCGTGACCAAGGTGGTCAAGGGCGGCAAAAACATGTCATTCGCGGCCCTGGTCGTGGTAGGCGATCCTTCTGCGGGCGTGGTCGGATACGGTTCCGGCAAGGCCAAAGAAGTGCCGCAGGCCATCCGTAAGGGAATTGAATCGGCCAAGAAAAATCTGATGCGGGTCAACCTGAGCAAGACCTCGATTCCGCATGCCGTGCTGGGCACGTTTGGCTCTGGCCGCGTGCTGCTCAAGCCGGCGCCGGAAGGAACAGGCGTGATTGCCGGCGGCGCGGTGCGCGCGGTGATGACCTCCGTGGGCGTCCAAAACGTGCTGACAAAATCGATTGGCACCGCCAATCCGCATAACGTGATTAAAGCCACGTTTGATGCGCTCTTTAAACTTCGCGACCGCCAGGATGTGGCCACACTGCGCGGAAAGTCGCTGCAGGAGTTGTAAAATGACGGCACAGAAAAAAACAATTCGGCTTCAATATGTGCGCTCAAAGATTTGCACGCCGGTGAAACACAAGCTGGTGGTGAAAGGGCTGGGCTTTACCCGGCTTTATCAGGTGGTGGAACGGGAAGACACGCCGTCAATTCGCGGCATGGTCGCCAAGATTCCGCACCTTGTTCAGATTCTCGAGAAGTAAGCCGGATCGTGGGATTTGGTAATTTGGTAATTTGGTAATTGAACACCAGAATTGCGAAAGTCCCTGGTTTTCAATTAATTCAATTACCACATTACTCAATTACCAAATACCAATCAAAAACCAGGGAAACCGAGTAATCAACGCAAGTTAAGCCAGCGTTGATTGCAGCAAAAGGAAATCAAGTGCCAACGAATTTATCGAATTTAAGGCCGCCCAAGGGCGCCACGTCAAACAAGAAACGCGTGGGCCGAGGCATGGGCAGTGGTATGGGCAAGACTTCAACGCGCGGCCACAAAGGCCAGCGTTCCCGCTCAGGCTCGCGCATGATGCGCGGCTTTGAAGGCGGCCAGATGCCATTGCATCGCCGCTTGCCCAAGCGCGGTTTCACCAACATTTTCCGCGTGGAATATCAGGTAGTGAACCTGGATCGGCTGGCTGAACTGGGCGAAAAAAACATTACTCCGGAACTCCTGATCACAAGCGGCGTAGTACATAAGAACGATCTGATTAAGGTGCTGGGCGATGGCGAACTGAAAACGGCGCTGACCGTGCAGGCGCATAAATTTTCCAAGTCGGCCGAAGAGAAAATTACCAAGGCCGGCGGCAAGATTGAGATTATTGGCGGCGCTGCCGTTGCTGCCGCAACCAAGGACGAACCCCAATCGGGCAAAAGCAAGGCACCTTCGAAACTAAAGAAAAAAGTGACCTAAATGTTCGAGAAACTGGCGAATATCTTTCGAGTACCCGACCTGCGCAAGCGCGTGCTGTTTACGCTGGCCATGCTGGCGGTCTATCGCCTGGGTTCGCATATCCCAACGCCGGGCATCAATACAGACGCGCTGCAGAAGGCGTTTGAGCAGCAAAGCGGCGGATTGCTGGGCTTTTATGACCTGTTCAGCGGCGGCAACCTGCGCCGCCTGACGATTTTTGCCCTGGGCATCATGCCGTACATTACGGCGTCGATTATCTTGCAGTTGCTCACCGTGGTCTGGGAACCGCTGGCGCGCCTGCAAAAAGAAGGCGACCTGGGCCGGCGCAAGATCACCCAGTGGACGCGCTATCTCACGCTGATTCTTTCCGTGCTGCAAAGCATGGGAATCGCTTTTACGCTACAGGCGCAAAAGTTTGTCTTGAACCCGAGCCCTTCGTTCATCCTGATGACGATCATTACGCTGACGACGGGCAGCATCTTCATCATGTGGCTGGGCGAGCAGATCACCGAACGCGGCGTGGGGAACGGCATGTCATTGCTGATCTTCGCAGGCATTGTGGTCGGATTGCCCAAAGCTGTAGTCGACCTGGCGCAAAAAGCGCGCTCTTCAGCCTGGGGCAGCTTTACCGTTCCAGCGCTGCTGATCCTGGTTGCGATCATGATCCTGGTGGTTGCATTCATCGTCTTTATGGAGCGCTCAGAGCGGCGCATTCCGGTGCAGTATGCCAAGCGCGTTGTGGGACGCCGCATTATGGGCGGCCAGTCCACGCATCTGCCGTTACGCGTGAATTCCGGCGGCGTTATGCCGGTGATTTTTGCTTCGTCACTGCTCAGCATTCCGCAGATGCTTACGCTTTCCACCGCGTTTAAGCCGGGCGGAACGCTGAACCGCTATTTTGGCGGCACCATGGAGCAACTCAAGTGGGGCGAGCCGCTTTACACGCTGCTGTACGCTGTAGGCATCATCTTCTTTGCTTATTTTTATGTTTCCATTGTGTTCAACCCGTCGGATGTGGCGGACAACATGAGGAAATACGGCGGCTTTATTCCCGGCATACGTCCCGGCCATCGCACGCGCGACTACATCAATGATGTGCTGACACGCGTTACGTTGGTGGGCGGTTTGTACCTGATCCTGATCTCGCTGATTCCGGAATGGATGATCGCCGGAATCCATCTGGACCATATTCCGTGGATTGGGCCGAAGGTGTTCAGCGGCCTGCCGAACTGGGTGCTGCACGGGTTGAACGTGAACTTTTATTTTGGCGGCACATCGCTGCTGATCGTGGTGGGCGTGGCCATGGACACGGTGAATCAGATCGAATCGCAACTGGTTATGCGCCACTATGAAGGGTTTACTTCTCGCAGCGGACGCGTTCGCGGCAGAAGGCTCTGGGGTTAAGTGTAATTTCGGGCCGGCAACGGTGTTGACGCTATGAGCGGAAAAAACATACCTGTCGGCCCGATCGTCCTGCTGGGAGCGCCCGGAGCAGGCAAAGGCACGCAGGCCAAGTTGATTGCGGCACATTACGGAATTCCCCACATCTCCACCGGGGATATTCTGCGGGACAACGTGGCCCGGGGCACGGAGTTGGGCAGAAAAGCAAAAAGGGTCATGGAGCGGGGAGACCTGGTGTCCGATGACCTGGTGAATGGGATGGTTGCTGACCGGATCAAGCAACCGGATTGTGATCGGGGATTCGTTCTGGATGGGTTTCCGCGAACGGTAGCGCAAGCGGAATGGCTGGATCGTGAGTTGGCCGGAAAGGCAGGCGAGAGAAAGCCGACGGTTGTCGTAGACGTTGATGTAAGTTATAATCAATTACTGCAACGGCTTACAGGCCGCCGTACTTGTCCTGTCGACGGCAAGATTTACAATATCTATCTCCAGCCGCCCAAAACTGAAGGCGTTTGCGACACCTGCGGTACCCAGTTGTTCCAGCGCGTTGACGATACGGAAGTGGTTATATCTGAGCGTTTGAAAAGCTATGAGCGCCAGACCAAGCCTCTGGAAGAGTATTACCAGAAGCAGGGACGTTTGCGCCGCGTCAACGGAGATCAACCTGTTGAAAAGGTCACGGCAGAGATGTTTCGCGCGATTGAAGGCGGCGTAGCCGCGGCCGGCAGTGAGTAGTTAAAGCAAGAATGATTAATTGCAAATCACAATCCGAATTGGCAAAGATGAAGCGCAGCGGTCAGATCGTCCGCCAGGTGCTGGATGCGGTAAAGGCCCTGGTGGCCCCTGGCGTTTCCACCATGGACTTGGAAAACGCCGCGGAAGAAAAAATTCGTGAATTCGGCGCCAAGCCGGCGTTTAAAGGCTATTGTGATTATCCCTGCGTGCTGTGCACATCAGTAAATAATGAAATCATTCATGGCATTCCGTCAGAAAAGCGGGTCCTGAAGGAAGGCGATATCGTTTCCATCGATTGCGGCGTAGTGATGGATGGCTATTATGGGGACTCGGCCATCACCGTCCCGGTGGGCAAGGCGATTGCGCCGGAGTTGCAGAAGCTGCTGGATGTGACTGAGACCTCGCTGAAGAAAGCCATCGCCGAAGTCAGGCTGGGCAAGACAGTTGGCGACGTTGGAGCGGCAGTGCAGGAATACGTTGAAGCCAACGGCTTTAGCGTGGTACGCGAGTTTGTAGGACATGGAATCGGAACGCGGCTGCATGAAGATCCGCAGGTGCCGAACTTCGGCACGCGCGGCCATGGAACGCGCCTGCGTGAAGGCATGGTCATTGCGATTGAGCCACTGGTGAATATCGGCAAGCCGGGAGCGCGCGTCCTGGACGATAAGTGGACTGCGGTCACCGAAGATGGCAGCTATAGCGCGCATTTCGAGCACACCGTGGCAGTAACGCGGAATGGCCCGCTGGTGTTGACGGAGTAGGAAGCTACTGGCTGCTAGCTGCTGGCTACTAGCCGGAGAATTTAGAAAAGCGCGCTCAGTTTGCGCAAAATGCTGGACGAAGGAAAGATGATGGGTTAGCGAGTCAAAATGCTTTTGCTAGAAGCCAAAAGCTAGCGGCTAGTAGCTTGCAAACCAATGAGCTAGGTGAGCAAAGAAGACGCGATTGAGGTTGAGGCGTCTTGCAGGCGTGAGCGGAGCGGGAGCCTGCAGCCGAAATCCCGAGCAAAGCGAGGGATCTCTACAATTGAGGCTCTCAAGGAGCTAGGTGAGCAAAGAAGACGCGATTGAGGTGATGGCAACGGTGGTTGAACCGCTGCCTAACGCCATGTTCCGGGTGGAACTGGAAAACAAGCATCAGGTGCTGGCACACGTTTCCGGCAGAATGCGCAAGAATTTCATCCGTATTCTTCCCGGCGACAAGGTCGCGGTGGAACTTTCACCTTACGATCTCACCCGCGGGCGCATTGTGTATCGATACAAATAGTCGATAGACGGGGAACGTTGCAGGATTTGGTAATTGAGTAATTTGGTAAATGGGTAATTGAACAAGGTTTCGAATTCTCAATTACCAGATTACAAATTTACCCAATTACAAAATTGAAGAAGAACTCAGGCCGGGAAAGACCACCGGCGGTTCGGATATCAGAGAGAGCAGAGACATGAAGGTTCGGGCATCGGTAAAAAAAATCTGTGACAAGTGCAAGATCGTGCACCGTAAGGGCGTGGTGCGCGTGATCTGCGAAAACTCGAAACACAAACAAAGACAAGGGTAATTTGTGATTTCTGATTTGTGAATCGTGATTTGCAAAGGCGACAGCACAAAATCACATATCACAAATCACCAATCGCAATTTTGAAATCTGATCGGGAAGAAGGCCAAAGCCAGGTTGTAAACCGATCAGGAAAAGTAACAAGGAGAAAACATGGCACGCATTTCAGGCGTTGATCTTCCGCGCAACAAGCATGTGAACATCGCGCTCACGTATATCTATGGCATCGGCAATTCGCGTTCCACGCGGCTTCTGGAAACCGCGAAGGTCGAGCCCATGAAGAAAGTTCAAGACCTGAATGAAGACGAAGTCAACCGCATCCGCCAGGCCATTGAAGCCGAAGGCGACGTGGAAGGCGATCTGCGCAAAGATATTTCCATGCACATCAAGCGGCTGATCGAAATTGGCTCGTATCGTGGATACCGCCATCGCCGCAACCTGCCGGTCCGCGGACAGCGCACCCACACCAACGCGCGCACCCGCAAAGGCCCGCGCAAAGGCACGGTCGCAAACAAGAAGAAGACGGCGGCCAAGACCTAGCAATTAGCCGTTAGCATCTGCAATTAGCTTGAGTATGAATGCGACTGACAGTACGGTCGCTTTGAAAGAGATACAGGAAAAAATCTATGGCAAAAGCAACAGCGGCGCCGGGCACCGGCGCTACCGGAACAAAAGGCAAGAAAAAAGTTTTCAAGAAGAAGGAACGCAAGAATGTCCCGCACGGCGTGGTGTTCATACAGGCGTCCTTCAACAACACCATTGTGACCATCACGGACAGTGAAGGCAAGACGCTGGCGTGGAAGAGCTCTGGTTCGCTGGGCTTCCGCGGTTCGCGCAAAGGCACGCCGTTTGCCGCGCAGCAGGCGGCCAGCAATGCCGCCAGCCAGGCCCGCGACCATGGCATGCGCTCGGTCGAAGTGCGTGTCAATGGCCCGGGTTCGGGACGTGAGTCGGCGATTCGCGCCCTGGCAGCCGCCGGTCTGGACGTGAAGACGATTAAAGACGTTACGCCAATTCCGCACAACGGATGCCGGCCGCCGAAGAGACGCAGAGTTTAGGAACAGAGCTTTTTTAAAGGAATTGGTAATTGAGTGATTTGGTAATTTGGTAATTTCAAACCAACAAACTATCGCATCACGCAATTACCAAATTAAGCAATTACAAATTGTTGAATGGATGGGGAAGAAGGAGACAACTTCTCTGTAAACCCATCGACACTCGCAGTTAAGGAGAAACATGGCACGTTATAAAGGTGCAGTCTGCCGCCTTTGCCGTCGCGAAGGCATGAAATTATTCTTGAAAGGGGCCAAGTGTTTTACTGACAAGTGCCCCGTGGAAAAGCGCAACTTCGCTCCCGGCCAGCATGGCAAAGACCGCAAAGCCAAAGTCGTAGGCTACGGTTTGCAACTCCGGGAAAAGCAGAAGACCAAGCGCATGTATTTCACCTTGGAAACCCAGTTCCGCAACTACTTTGAGAAAGCCGCGCGCAAGCCCGGCGTAACCGGTGAACTGCTTCTGCAACAACTGGAGCGCCGCCTGGACAACGTGGTTTACCGGCTGGGATTCGCCACGTCGCGCCGCCAGTCGCGGCAGATTGTGCGCCACGGCCACATTGACGTGAACGGACGCCGCGTAAACATCCCGTCATTCCAGGTGAGCGCCGGGGACGAGATCCAGGTGCGCGACAAGGCAAAGAAGTTCACGGTGATTGAGGGAGCGCGCGATTATTCGAGCCACCAGCCTGTGGTCGGATGGCTGGAAGTGGACCGCGACAACCTGAAGGGCCGCGTCTTGTCATTGCCGAAACGTGAAGACATCAATGCGCCGGTAAACGAACAGCTGATCGTGGAACTGTACAGCAAATAAAGGGTGAGCGCGGAGCGAGTGCGGGTCTGCACGAGCAAAGCGCGAGGGCGAAACAGCGAAGCGTTGTGGAGCCCTTGAAAAGAAGCGCAGTTGATCGTCGAACTGTATTCGAAGTAAAGCTGCTGGCTGCTAGCTATAGCTGCTAGCGGAACAGCAGGGTGAAAGCCCTGCTTGGCGGCGCGATGAATCGGAAGTTGGATTTTCAGCATCAAATAAGTTCCAACTCATTCATCACCCAAAACTGATTTAGCTAGAAGCTAGCAGCTCACAAGCTAGAAGCTGCTAGCGCAATTGCCCGCACCAGAACAGCCTTGTGGCCTCCCAGCCGCATGCGCCAAACGGAGCGGAGTTGAAAGGACAAAAAAGAAAATGGTTCTGTGGAGAGGTTTCCAAAAACCCAAGCGTCTTGCCACCGATACAGAGACGCTCACCGATAAATACGGCCGCTTTTACGCCCAGCCTTTTGAGCGTGGATTCGGCACCACCATTGGCAACGCCCTGCGGCGCGTGTTGCTGTCTTCTATTGAAGGCGCAGCTGTAACTGCCGTGAAGATTGAAGGCGTGCTGCATGAATTCCAATCGATTCCCGGCGTTGTAGAAGATGCAACCGACATTATCCTTAACCTGAAGCAGGTCCCGTTCAAGCTGAACGGCGACGGTCCCAAGGCCATTTACCTGAAAGCCGAACAGCCGGGCGTGGTCACCAGCGCCATGATTGAGGCTGATGGCGACGTGGAAATCCTGGACAAAAACGTTTACATCGCCACGGTTTCTGAAGGCGGCAAGCTGGATATGGAAATGCGCCTGAAGCGCGGCCGCGGTTATGTGGCTGCCGATAAGAACTTTGACGAAGACCTGGGACTCGGCTTTATTCCCATCGATTCAGTCCATTCGCCGGTGCGGAAGTGCAATTACACCGTGGAAGCGGCCCGCCTGGGACAGATTACAGACTACGACAAGCTCGATATCGAAATCTGGACCAATGGCTCTATCGCGCCGGCTGACGCACTTGGCCTGGCGGCGAAGCTGCTTAAAGACCATATGACCATCTTCATCAACTTTGAAGAGGAGTTGGAGACGGAATCGCGTGGCGAAGACAAGCCGCTGATCAAGAATGAGAACCTGAACCGGTCTGTGGAAGAGCTGGAGCTTTCGGTCCGCAGCTACAACTGCCTGAAGAACGCGAATATCCAGTCGATCGGCGAATTGGTACAGAAGACGGAAGCGGAGATGCTCAAGACCAAGAACTTCGGCCGCAAGTCGCTCAATGAGATCAAGGAAATCCTTGCTTCCATGGGGCTCTCGCTGGGCATGAAGATCGACGATCAGGGCAATGCCGTTCCGGGACCCACCAGCCAGATGCCATCCGCAGTGCCCATGGGCGGCGGTGGCCTGGATGAAGGCGGCGACGGGCAAGAGTTCTAAGATCGGGTGATCGGGACATCGGGTGATCGGGAGATCGGACAGCTTGAAAGTTCCTTTCCTGATTTCCTGAAACTAATAGATTTAGCCAAAAGCCAAAGGCTAAGAGCCAACGGCTTTTCAACCAGGAGCTAGCAGCTAGAAGCCAGCGGCTGGTCGAGCAACAGAAATTATTCTGAAGGACATAAAGTCATGCGTCACCAGAGACACACGAAGAAACTTGGACGTAACACCAGCCATCGGCGCGCGCTGCTGCGCAACCTGGTGACCTCGCTCATTATGGAAGAGCGGCTTGAAACCACGCCGGCCAAGGCCAAGGCCATGCGTCCGCACGTGGAAAAAATGATTACCCTGGGCAAGCGCGGAGACCTTTCTGCGCGCCGCCTGGCCGGCAGCTACCTGATGACGCGTGAATCGGTCAGCCGGTTGTTCGATACTGTGGCGCCTCGCTTTGGCGACCGCAGCGGCGGCTACCTGCGCATCATCCACAAAGGATGGCGCGTGGGTGATGGCGCGGCAACTTGCTACATCGAATTGTTGGGCAGCGAGAAGGTGATTGAGGCCAAGCGCGCGAAGCGGGCAGAGATCCGCACCAAGCGCCAGGAAGAAGTCCGCAAACAGATGGAAGAAGAACAGTCAGCCGCGGCCGCTGAACAGGGCGGGGACGAAGAGAAGAAGTAGCCGCTCAACCGCAATTTGGTTTTCAGAAGGCGCCTTTTTTGGCGCTTTCTTTTTTGGATGGAGTATCCGCATGTTCGCAGGCAGGGAACCGGGCAGGATAATAAAAGTTCGTCTTCCTGTGCGTCTGCGCCGCATCGCCGCGAAATTGCACATTCCATTTGTTCGGCCTACCCATGCCCGGAGGCAGTTTGATTTCCAGCAGATACCCTGCCCAGGCAAACCGGATGAGCGATGCAACATAAAGGCTAAGAAGTCCGCCGGTCTCCTCGGCGGTGCGCGCCAGCACCATTTTTTCCAGATCATGCGATTGCCAGAGGAAGTCGCGCTCAACGCGGCTGCCCTGCGTTCTCCGCATCATAAACAGCCGTGTTCCGTTGACGATAAATTCTTTCTCCACGCTTTCCGGCGACCGATGGCTGGCATCGTCATACGGATCACCGATCAGCAGGATGGTGTCTCCCGGCTGGTGCGGCCCAAAAAGCGCGAGAGCTTCATGCAGAGCGTCCCACAGCGCCACGCGTTTACCCAATGGCGGCGCGCTTTCAATCACTTCATTCACGGCAGCCGAGCGCATCTCCGGTTCGGAGGAAAAGCCTTTGGTGAAAGAAGCTTTTTCGGCAAAGATCCCGAATGCCACAGGCTTGCCTGCCGGCGCTTGCCGCGCCTGTTGCGTAACCGCGCTCACCAGGTCAGCTAGTTTGTCATTCTTGGCCGAGCCTTCGGTTTCCAGCAAAATCAGCAGCCGGTTATTGAAATTACGGCTGGCGCTGAACACCGGCATTTTTTTCCCGTCGATCTTTATTTCCAGGTCGCCTGGCTTGAGCGTTTCAATTTCATTTTTCGTGAGCTGATCATAAAAGGAAGCCAGCACGGTGGTGGTACATTCCTGGGCCAGGCCCCGGGAAGACAGCAGAAGCGCAAAAATGCCGATGACAAGGCGCATGGGGACACCTCACAGCCTCACTAAAATACCCTAGAATGAGGAATGCCGCAGGACAAAAATTAGATGCCCGATTACACCAGACTCCCCATAGGCGAAAAAGCCCCGCACCGCGTAAATGCAGTGATTGAAATTCCCAAAGACTCAGTCAATAAATATGAGTATGACAAGCAGCTACACGTATTCAAGCTGGATCGCACGCTGTTTTCGCCGGTACACTATCCCGGAGACTACGGATTTATTCCTTGTACGCTCGGCCAGGATGGCGATCCGCTGGACGTGCTGGTGCTGGTTGAAGCGCCAAGCTTTCCTGGATGCCTCATAGAAGTTCGGCCTATCGGCGTCTTGCAGATGGTGGATCAGGGCAAAAAGGACGAGAAAATTCTGGCCGTAGCGGAGAGCGATCCGCTCTACAAGGACGTGCATGATTATTCGCAGGTGTTCTCACATACGGCCCGAGAAATCGAGCACTTCTTTTCTATCTATAAGGCGCTGGAAGGGAAAAAGACGGAGATGGCCGGCTGGGCCGACGGCGACGCGGCACGGAAGATCGTGATGGAAGGGCATAAGCGGTTTAAGTGGTAGCGAATTCGCCGCAGATTTGCGCAGATGAACGCTGATAGGGAATTGGCCGCGACTAAATGCGAAAAGGCGCGAATCTTTTTAAATTTGTCATTTTTGACAAACTTGGCATTTCGAACAGAGCGAGGAATCTGCTTCTCTGTCGATCCTGCTGCTTCAGCGGAGCCGTTCCTTTACCGCTCTCCTCAGGCAAGCCTCAGCGGCGGGTTCGGGTGGCATATCCGTAATCGGAGGCAGATCGCCAATCCACAGGGAACCAAGCTGGGCAATTCCAGATATCCAGGGATGAATTATTATTTCAGTCTCTCGACCTCAGCCGTAAAAAGGACAATCCATGGCCGTTCCAGTGCTGCTTGCCAC
>JBARNL010000445.1:0-1546 GCA_049802955.1 Candidatus Angelobacter sp. | reverse complement strand
GTCCTATGGCACGATCGAACGCCCCTCCGTAGCCGGATGGCGACGGCGGAATTTTGGGCGTGAAAAGAGTTTCACAATCGACTACGACGGGGCTCCGTTCCGGTTACGTCCGCCAGGCGGCGACCGTGGCGCCGAACAATCCCGCGGTAATCACCTCGCCTATGGGGGGTTGCGGCACGCAAGCCATTGCGGAGCGGCGGTCAGGCCGATTTCGGACTGTTCGACGTCAACTTGCGGGATGAGCGTTGGCTGCCGTTTGAGAGGCAGGGGGCGACCAGCATCTGGAATCTTGTGCTCGATCCCAAGTCCACCATCTTTTCAACAACTTACGTTGATCTATCCTCTTCCTGAAAACCTGATCCGGGGCCTGGTTAACCGAGCCCCTGCTCCTGCATCTTTTTTCTCAGGCTCAGCGGTCGCATGTCAGTCCATACCTCTTTGATGTATGCCAGGCATTCATCCTTTGTGCCGCTTTTTCCGGCATCCTTCCATCCCAGCGCATTCTCACGATGGGCCGGCCAGATTGAGTATTGTTCTTCATGGTTGAGTACAACTTTGTAAATAGTCTTGTCTTCGTTGTCATCGCTCATGGCAGTATCTCCAGGATAAATTTTGTTCTACTGCTATAACTTCCTAAAGAGTTGCTTCAAAAGCCCACTTCTGTCGCGTGTTGTATTCCCTGTGCATCGCGCAATGATGCGATCCCAGGGGAGTCCATTATATGATTGCACCCTTTACGATTGCACGCGAAGTCGCTAGTCGGCGCTAGTCGGCATAACCCCTGGTTCTTCAGTCTCCTTCGCCAAACGTCTTACGATCGACAAATGCCCTGAGTCTGCGTGAGCGCGAAGGATGACGCAGCTTGCGCAGCGCCTTTACTTCAATTTGGCGGATACGTTCGCGCGTTACCTGGAAGTTCTGTCCCACTTCTTCCAGCGTATGCTCAGACCCATCTTCCAGCCCGAATCGCATCTTGATGATGCGCTCTTCCCTTGGATTGAGCGTGCGCAGAACGCTGGCAGTCTGCTCCTTCAGGTTCACGCGGATCATGGCTTCAGCCGGAGAAACGCCGGTGGTGTCCTGAATGAAATCTCCCAGACGCGAATCTTCTTCTTCTCCCACTCGGCTCTCAAGTGATATAGGCTGCTGCGCGATTTTCAACACCTTACGGACGCTCGAAACCGGAATATCCATGCGTTGCGCAACTTCTTCCGACGTTGGTTCGCGGCCGAGTTCCTGCACCAACTGGCGAGAGGCGCGAAGCAGCTTGTTGATGTTCTCAATCATGTGGACGGGAACGCGAATGGTGCGGGCCTGGTCTGAAATTGCCCGCGTCACTGCCTGGCGGATCCACCACGTTGCGTAGGTCGAGAACTTGTATCCTCGACGATACTCGAACTTGTCCACGGCCTTCATCAATCCCATGTTGCCTTCCTGGATTAAATCCAGAAATTGCAGCCCGCGGTTGGTATATTTTTTGGCAATCGAAACCACCAGGCGAAGGTTTGCTTCCACTAGTTCGCGCTTGGCGTATTCCGCGTCTACG